>SSSX01000195.1 GCA_015657735.1 Zoogloeaceae bacterium | reverse complement strand
TGCAGCAGACCGGAGCCTTCCGTCCATGCGCCCCGCGCCGTCGCCCTACCTCGAGTCGGCCCTGTTCGTTCACGGTCCGCAGCCGCTGCTGTGCTGCCGGCCGGACGGCGGCATCGTCGCCGCCAACGATGCCGCCTGCGCACTGCTGGGCTACACGCCGGCCGAACTCGGGCAGCTGGGCCGCGACGCGGTGTGCGTGCCGCTGACCGCGGACAGCGTCGGCGGCACGCACGAAGCCCGCTGCCGGCGCAGCGACGGCAGCGAGTTCGCCGCCGAATGCCAGGTCACCGCCTTCGACGACGAAAACGGCGAGCAGTGGGTGTGCGTCGGCCTGCGCGACCTGACCCGGCAGCGCGAAGCGGAACGCCAGCTCCGCGACAGCGAGGCCCGCTACGCCCGCGTGCTCGACGGCAGCGACCAGGGCTTCTGGGACTGGAACCTCAAAACCGGGCGCTTCAACGTCAGCGCGCGCTTCGAATCGATGCTCGGCTACGCCGTCGGCGAACGCAGCCTGTCGGTGGAGGAATGGCCCCAGCACGTCCACCCCGACGACCTGCGGCTGGCGATGGCGTCGATCGAGTGCCACCTGAAGGGCCTCACCCCCTTGCACGAAGCCGAGATCCGCTGCCGTACCAAGGACGGCGACTGGAAGTGGATCCAGACCCGCGGCCGGGTCGTCGAATGGGACGCCGACGGCACCCCGCTGACGATGTCCGGCACCCACACCGACATCTCCGGGCGCAAGCAGGCCGAAACCGAACTGCACGCCAACCGCCATCACCTCGAGGAACTCGTGGCCCGGCGCAGCGCCGAGATCGAGACCCTCTACAACCGGGCGCCGTGCGGCTACCACTCGCTCGACCCCAGCGGCCTGGTCATCGCGATCAACGACACCGAACTGCACATGCTCGGCTACACGCGGGACGAAGTGGTCGGCAAGCTGAACATCCGCCAAATCCTCGCCCCCCACGAGCTGCCGCGCTTCACCACGCGCTTCGAGGAATTCAAGCGCGTCGGGCGGGTCAGCAACCTCGATTACGACGTGTGCCGCAAGGACGGCACGCTGCTGCCGGTGCTGGTCAGCGCCGAGATGATCCGCGACGCCGACGGCCGCTTTCTGTACAACAGCTCGACGATGACCGACAACCGCGAGCGCAAGGCCAAGGACGCCGAGATCGCGGCGCTGAATACCGAACTGCAACAACGCGTCGTCGAGGCCGAGGCCGCCAGCCAGGCCAAGAGCGTCTTCCTGGCCAACATGAGCCACGAGATCCGCACCCCGCTCAACGCCATCATCGGCATGGCTTACCTACTGCGCCGCAGCGGCCTGACCGAGCGCCAGGGCGAGCAGCTGGCCCGGATCGACGCCGCCGGCCGCCATCTGCTGCAGGTCATCAGCGACATCCTCGACATCTCGAAGATCGAGGCCGGCAAGCTCCACCTCGACGACGTCGCGCTGTGCCCCGGCGAGCTGCTCGCCGAGGTGGCCAGCCTCATCGAGGCGCGCGCCGCCGAGAAGGGCCTGCAGATCGTCGTCGACGCGCCGCCCGAAGCCGGCCTCCTCGCCGGCGACCCGACGCGCCTGCGTCAGGCGCTGCTCAACTTCGCCAGCAACGCGCTCAAGTTCACCGAGCACGGCCGCATCACGCTGCGCCTGCGCACCGTCGAGGCCGGCGAGGCCGACCGGCTGCTGCGCTTCGAGGTCGAAGACAGCGGCGTCGGCATTGCGCCGGACGTGCTGCCCCAGCTGTTCACCGCCTTCGCGCAGGGCGACAGCTCGACCACGCGCAAGCACGGCGGCACCGGCCTGGGCCTGGTGATCACCCGCCGGCTGGCGGAGATGATGGGCGGCACGGCCGGCGCCGCATCGCAGCCGGGCGCCGGCAGCCTGTTCTGGTTCACCGCCCGCCTGCGCACGGCGCCGCCGGCCGCCGACAGCGGGCACGAAGCCGACAATCTGGAGGCGCTGCTGGTCGGCGGCCTGCATGGCGCCCGCGTGCTGCTGGCCGAGGACGAACCGGTGAACCAGGAAATCGCCCGCGGCCTGCTCGAGGATCTCGGTCTGGTCGTCGACGTTGCCAACACCGGCGCCGAAGCGGTGGAGATCGCCTCGCGCGGCGAACACGAACTGATCCTGATGGACATGCAGATGCCCGAGATGGACGGACTCGAGGCCACCCGCCGCATCCGCGCGCTGCCGGATGCCAGCCGCGGCGTGCCCATCGTCGCGATGACCGCCAATGCCTTCGCCGAGGATCGCCAGCGCTGCGTGGCCGCCGGGATGAACGACTTCCTCAGCAAGCCGGTGGACCCCGACCTGCTCTACGCCACCGTGATCCGCTGGCTGCGCGGGGGGTGACGCAGCGGCGCGTCAGCCGAAGTGCCAGCCGCCGTGGCTGCCGGCCACCGCGCCGGCCACCACCGCCAGGCTCACCGTCAGCAGCACCCCATGTACGCGCTGGATGCGCGCCATCGTGCCGACCGGATCGCGGCGGGCGTGCTGCGCGAAAAGCTTGTGCAGCACGAACGGTTCGAGGACGAAGAGCATCAGCGCGAAGATCGCCCACACCGCCACCATGCCGTGCATCCACCACCAGCCGGCCGGGTCGGAGAAACGCGCCCACACCCCGAGCCGCCACACCAGCCACAGGCCCGACAGCCCGGCGAGCAGCACGCTCCAGCGGGCGATGGCGGCAAAACGCTGCTCCAGCCGCTCGAACAGTTCGAGCTGCGCCGGCGCCTCGGCGATGCCGCGGCAGGCCGGGATCAGCACCAGCGTGACGAAGGCCACCCCGCCGATCCAGATCAGCACCGCCAGCACATGCAGCGCACGGGCGATGGCGAAATCGTTGAAGCCGCTCACTGGCCTTTCCTTTCAGGTTTGGGGGCCGCGAAGGCCGCCTCGTTGTGACGCGCCGCGGCGCCGGCAACCCACTGCAGCAGCGGGCCGCCGGGATTGCCGGCCTGGGTCGTTGCGCAGGCGCTGACGCACTGCGCGCACTGGGTGCAGGTGAACATCGCGCGCTTGATGTTGCGCGGCTTCAGGCGCATCGGGCAGACGTGGTCGCAGGCGCTGTAGCAGCTCGCGCAGTCGGCCGCCCGCTCGCGCTCGAAGCCGACCACCAGCGCCGACTTGTTGCCCATCCAGGCCAGGCTCTGGAAGAGGCCGACGGCGCAGGCATAGCGGCAGAACAGGTGCCGCGCGAAGAGGAACTCGGCCGCCAGCACCAGCGTGCCGGCGGCGATGAAGATCAACTCGTTGCGCGTCGGCGCCCCGGCCAGCAGATGTCCATACACCTGGAACGGCGGCAGCAGGTAGGTCAGCAGCACCACCGCCCACACGAAGGCGAAGCCCACCGCCAGCGGCACGGTAACCCACCACCAGCGACGGTCGTAGCGCACTGCGCGGCCGTCCGGCTCGCGCGGCGGCAGCGGACGCGACTCCCACACGCTGGGGCGGCCGGTGGCCCGGCGCATCAGCGTGTTGATCGTCTCGACCACCGAAAAATGCGGGCACAGCCAGCCGCAGTAGAGCCGCCCCCAGCGCCACGCCACGCCGATCAGCACGGCGCCAACCGCCAGGATCGGCAGCAGCACGCGGCCGATCACCCGCCCGACGGCGCCCGCCGCGTCGATGCGTCCGGCCGAGAAATCCTCCAGCCCCGCATGCCACTCGAAGCCGAGCAGCCAGGCATGGCCGGCGACCAGGTCGTAGCGCAGCAGGTCGAACACCGGCGCCAGCACGAACAGCACGAAGAAAGCCGCCTGCGCCCGGCGCCGCCAGTGCTGGCGGCCGCCGTCCGGCGCCGCGACGGTCGCCGCGCGGATCGGGATCACCCGCGGCCCGGCCATCACCGCGGCCCGATCAGCGGAAAGCGGAACGGCTTGCCGGCCAGCGCCTTGGCCAGCCCGATGGCGCCGCAGAAGATCAGCGTCGAGTGGCAGGTCGTGAAATAGAGGATCACGATGACCCAGGTGTGGGCCGACTGGTAGCCGCCGGCAAGGATGATCGCCGCGTTGGCGACGACCAGCAGCGCCCCGGCCCACAGGCTGGCGGCCAGCGTCTGGCGCAGGTGGCCGCGGGCCAGTTCGGGCGCCCGCTCGCGCTCGCGCAACCACAGCACCAGCAGCGCGACGAAGGCCACGCCGGGCACGATCATCAGGTTGGCGAGGTACAGCGCCTCGGCGGCGACGGCGATCTCGCGGCCGGGGATGTTGAAGTCGAGTTCCGAATCGGTCATGGCGGCCACAGCTTAGCGGGCGCCGTGCCGTCGCGTCTTTGACGCGCGGCAAGCGGCAAGGCGGCCGGCAGGCCGGCCCTCAGATCACTTCGAGCAGCTTGCCGCGCAGATGTTCCGCCTCGCGCCGGCCGTCGCGCGAGGCGACGATGGCGTGATACCACTCGTCGAACAGCGCACGCAGCTGCGCCTGGTTGGCGGCCGCCTCGATGCGCTGCTGCAGCGAGCTGGTGCCCAGCGCGCCGACGAAGGCGTTGAGGGTGTTGAGCATGAAATTGCGCGCCTGCTGCAGGCGCAGCGGATCGTCGCCGGGCGGGTGCAGGCGGAAGGCGGCCAGCGGCGGCAGGGTCTCCTCGAGGGCCAGCGTCCGGGCCGCCGGGCCGCTCACGCCGACCGCCTCGATGTAGCCCTCCTCCTCGAGCACGCCGAGGGTGTGCTGCAGGTCGTCGGACTGCAGCATGCCGCGCAGCTCGGCCACCGGCCGCTTGCCGTCCACGAAGATCAGCACCCGGCGCACCCGCGGGCTCAGGCCGCCGGCGCGGGTGCCGATCTCGGCGTGGCCCTTCGGGGTTTTGGCAAAAATGACGGCCATGCTCTCTCCTCGTGCCGCCGGGGTCGCGGGTCCGGCGTCGCCGGCATTGTAACGACAGCGCGATCCGCTGCGCAGGCGTCCGTTCAAGCTGTCGTCACCGAACGGGCCGCGGCGCGCGGGTTATAGTCGGGACAGTCGTTCAACCACGAGGTTCGTCATGCGTCATGCCCTGCTTCTCCCCCTGGCCCTGCTGGCCACCCTCGCCGCCACGCCGGCGGCGGCGGTCGATCTCGATCTGTCGGTCCGCGTGCCCGGCATGTCGCTCTACATCGGCGACCGCGACCGCGACGGCCGTTACTGGGACGGCGACCGCTGGCGCGACGAAGGCTGGTGGCGCGACAACTGCCACCGCTACGAAGGCCGCAAGAACTTCCGCGGCCGCTGCGAACCCCAGCCCGGCCGCGGCAACGACGGCCACTGCCCGCCGGGACAGGCCAAGAAGGGCCGCTGCTGAGCCGGGCTACACGCCCGGAAACAGCAACAATTACGCCACCATTGTTGCTTTTTTTGTATCAATCCGGCCTTACCTTACCGCCTGCGCCAGCCGCCCGGCGAGCCCGGTCAGTTCGTCGGCCCGCGCCAACCCGTCGATGAAGCGCCGCGGGATGCCCGACAGCCCGACCTGGGCGCCCACCAGCGCGCCGGTCAGCATGGCCCGGGCAAGGTTCTGGCCGCCGCCGTTCACCGCGTGCAGCACGCCCGCTTCGAAATCGTCGGCGAAGCGGGCGGCCAGATAGTAAGCCGCCGGAAACTGGTGGTAGACCGCGCACGGCATGCCATACACCAGCGCCACCTTCCACGCCGGCTCGATGCGGACGCACGGATCGTGGGCCGCGCGGGCCATGTTCGACGGGCCGAGCAGCGCATCCGGCGACGGGAAGCGGCCCGTCGTCGGCGCCTCGGCGTGGCCGGGTTGCGGCGCCTGCAGCTTGCCGACGGTCACCGAATGGAAGGGCAGCGCGCCGGCCTTGACCCGCGCCATCAGCTTGCCCGACAGCGCGCCGTCGAGCGCATGGCCTTCGACCAGCATCCCCAGCACTGCGGCGAAGGCGACGGTCATCGCCAGCACCGTGCCGTCGGTCTGGGTCAGTGCCGCGTTGCGGGTCACCGCCGACGCCAGCGCGGACGGATCGAGCGCGTAGCGCACCGCGATCGCCAGCACCCGCTCGGCGGCCTCGGTGGTGTCGGCATTGCCGCCGCACTGGCCCCACGGCAGCCCTTCGCCGACCCGCTTGCGCCACGCTTCGCGGATCGACTGGCTGGTGTAGCCGCCCGGCCCGGCCATCGGCGTGCCGTCGATCAGCGGAAAGAAATCCGCGTCGATGCGCCGGCAGAAATCCGCCTCGTCGTAGCCGCCCCGCTCGACCAGCGAGCGCAGCGTGAGTTCCAGCAGCACGCCGGCCTGCGACGGGTCGCCGGCCTTCAGCCCGGCGTGGTAGCGGCCGGGCTGCGGATCGGTGTAGTCGGCGATCCACTCGCCGTACGCAGCGCGCAGTTCATCGAGGTTGTAATACCAGTGCGGCCCGAGGGCCAGGGCGTCGCCGATGAAGGCGCCCATCACCGCACCGGCGGCGCGGTCGTGGAGGCGGTCGGCGGTGGAAGGATCGGACATGGCGGTGTCTCCGCGGACAGGAATCGAAGTGGGATGGCCGGCGGCCGTTTTCGCCATTGTGCCCGATCGGGGCCGGCCCACACCTGACCGGCGGCGACGCGTCAGCGCTGGCCCTTGGCCAGCACCGCGGCGAAGAACTGCCACGCCAGCCGCAGGCCGTCCGGGCCGGCGGGATCGGAGAAGGCCTGGCCGGACGCACCGCCGCTCCACGCGTGGGCCAGGCCATGCACGCGCAGCAGGCGCACATAGGGCTGGCCGGCGACGGTCCACTCGCTGCGCGTCAGCGGCCGGCGCGCGCCACGCCGGACGCCGCAGTCGCGCCCGCTGGCGGCGACGCCGTCGGGCAGCAGGTCGAGCCACAGGTCGGCGGAGGCGCGGGCGTTTTCGAACGACACCACGCCGTCCAGGTCGCCATGGATCAGCACCAGCGGCGGCAGGCGCCGGCCGGCCAGCCGCAGGGCGATCGCGTCGGCGTCCGGCGTGCGCCGCCCGCGCATCGCCTGCCCGGCCTGCAGCGGGGTGCGCGCGCTGTGGGGCGCGGCGCCGGAATGGCTGCCGACCGCAGCGAAGCGCTCCGGATGGCCGAGCGCCAACGTCAGCGCCATCGCCCCGCCGGCCGACAGGCCGAGCGCGAACAGCGGTCCGCCGACGCGGGGGTGGTCGGCCACCGCGCGCTCGACGATGGCCATCAGAATCTGCGTCTCGATGCCGACCCGCGCAGCGCTGCCGAACCAGTTCCAGCAGCGCTGCGGATTGGCCTCCTGGGCCTGCTCGGGCAGCAGCACCGCAAAGCCGCGCGACCTGGCGACCGCGGCGGCGCGGGTCACCGCCGCGAAGGCCGCCGTGTCCTGGGCACAGCCGTGGAGCAGCAACAGCAGCGGCAACGGCTGGCGGGCGCTGCCGCCGGTCGGGACGAACAGCCGGTAGCGCCGCATCGCCAGCGGCCCGAGGCCCCAGCGGCCGTCGTACCAGCGGCCGCCGGCCACCGGGCGGGGCGCCGCGGCGGGCGTCGCGACGGCGCCGAGCACCCGCCCGGCACCTGCGGCCAGCTTGCTGCCCGAGGCCAGCCCGTGCCGCGCCGCCGCCTTGCCGATGCGCGCCGACTGGCGGACGCCGGCCGTGGTCAGCTTGAACAGCGCGGAAACCAGCGGTGACTTGCGACGACCCATCGGGCGGCTCCGAAATGCCAGAAAGGCCCCGCAGGGCCTTTCTGGATACTACCCGGAAGCATGCGGCGGGACATCACCGCATGATCGACCGATCAGGCAACCTTCAGCGCGTTGGCGGCGGCCTTGGCACCCTTCTCGACGTTCTCGACGGCCACTTCGGTGGCCTTCTCGACGCTGGCCTGGGCGGCGGCGGCGACCTGCTTGGCAGCCTTGGCGGCGCCTTCGTAGGCGGTGTTGGCGTTGGCCAGCGCAGCCTTCACGGCCTTGACGGCGGCTTCGGAACCGGCCGGCGCGTTCTTGAAGAGGGTTTCCAGCGCGGAGTCGAAGTTCTTGCCGACCAGCGCGGCTTCGGCTTCGACCAGCTTGGTCAGCTCGTCCTGGGTGTCGCCGCCGATGACGGACAGGCTGCGGCCGTAGGCCACGCCCTTCTCGACGGCCGGCGCGACGGCGCCCAGGTTCAGCGCGGCGACGGCTTTCGGATCTTTGGCGGCAAGCACGGCCTTGGAGAAGGCGACGCTGTCGTCGAAAGCGGTGCGGGCGGTGGCCAGGTTCAGCGTCGACACGCGCTCGACGGCGGTGAACACGGCGGCAACGAAAGTGGAAGCGGAGTTGATGCCGGCTTCGACGTTGGCCTTGGCGGTGGCGGCGAATTGCTCGGGGGTAACGGACATGATGATCTCCTCAAGTGGGGGCTGGGGTTGCGATCACCGAATCAACTTCGGGATGGCTCAATGTTGCAACGCAACAAAAAAGATTGCAAGCGTTTTTGTGCGCCGCAGCAAAATATTTTCGTGCCGTGTCGCACGTCTCTTCGGAGCGGGCTCCGGTGATGATGCCGACGCCCCGTTACAGGCTGACGACAGGCGCACGGCGCGGGCTTCCGCAGCGCAGCATGGCAGAGCGCCGGATGCTGGCGTAATCTTGAGGGTAGACCTGCCCTTCACCGCCACCCGGGGAGTCCGCCATGCTTCCAGTCCCGCTCCGCCGCCTGCTGCGCGCGGCCACGATGCTGCTGCTGCCCGGTCTCGCCGTCGCCCAGCCGGTGTCGGAACAACCTTTCCCGGTGCTCGAGGCGGGCATGCACTCCGCGTCGATCGCCCGCCTCGCCACCGACCGGAGCGGCCGCTACGCGGTCAGCGCGTCGCAGGACAAGACCGCACGGGTGTGGAGCCTGCCCGACGGCCGGCTGCTGCAGACGCTGCGGGTGCCGCTCGGCGACAACCACGAGGGCAAGCTGTGCTCGGTGGCGATCAGCCCGGCCGGCGACCGGATCGCGGTGGGCGGCTGGACCGGTCCGGTGGCCGGCACCAATTCGGTGTATTTCTTCGACCGCGCCAGCGGCCGGCTGACCGGACGCATCCCCGACCTGCCCAACGTGATCCTGCATCTGGCCTGGTCGGCGGACGGGCAGAAACTGGCGCTGGCCTTCGGCAACAACAGCGGCATCCGCGTCCACTCGACGCAGGCGCCGTATGCGCAGCTCGGCGCCGACACCGACTACGGCGACCAGAGCTACAGCGTCGACTTCGACCGCCGCGGGCGCCTCGTCAGCACCGGCTGGGACGGCAAGCTGCGCCTCTACGACGCCAACCTCCGTCTGCTCGTGCCGCCGCGCCAGCTCGCCGACGGCACGCGCCCCTTCCTCGCGCGCTTCTCGCCGGACGGCCGGCGCATCGCCGTCGGCTTCATCGACTCGACCGTCGTCCGGCTGCTGTCCGGCACCGACCTGACCCCGCTGGCGACGCTGACCCCGATTCCGGCCGGCGCCGGCAACCACGGCAGCGTCGCGTGGGCGACGAACGGGCGCCGGGTTTTCGCGACCGGCACCAACCGCATCGGCGACGGCCAGCGCGTGGTGCGCGCCTTCGA
>SSSX01000194.1 GCA_015657735.1 Zoogloeaceae bacterium | reverse complement strand
TCGTACAGCGAGGCGCGCGAGATGCCGAGGCTGCGGGCGGCCTGCGCCTTGTTGCCGCCGGCGGCGATGATGGCCTCGGCGATCGCGCTGCGCTCGGCGTCCTGCTGGACCTGCTCGAGGGTGCGGGCGGTGGCCGGGGCGACGCTCCTGGCCGCGCGCGGCACGCCCGGCAGCACCGATTCGAAGTCGTGTGCGTCGAGGCGTTCGGCGTCGGACATCAGCAGCGCGCGCTCGAGGGTGTTCGACAGTTCGCGGACGTTGCCCGGCCAGGTGTGTCGCGCCAGGTAGTCGAGGGCCGACGGCGCGAGGCTGCGCGGCGGCTCGCCGAGCTGGCGGGCCAGCGCGTCGGCGAGGGATTCGGCGATCAGCGGAAGATCGTCGAGGCGCTCGCGCAGCGGCGGCACGTCGAGGGTCATCACGTTGAGGCGGTAGAAGAGGTCGGCGCGGAAGCGGCCTTCGTCCACTTCCTTGCGCAGGTCGCGGCTGGTGGCGGCGATGATGCGGACGTCGACGGAGATCAGGCGGTTCGAGCCGACGGCCTCGATTTCCTTTTCCTGCAGTGCGCGCAGCAGCTTGGCCTGCAGGGCCGGAGACATGTCGCCGATTTCGTCGAGGAACAGCGTGCCGCCCTGGGCCAGTTCGAACTTGCCGTGGCGGCCCTTGCGGTCGGCGCCGGTGTAGGCGCCGGGGGCGACGCCGAAGAACTCGGCTTCGAGCAGCGTCTCGGGAATGGCGGCGATATTGACGGCGACGAAGGGCCCGCCGGCGCGCGGACTGGCGGCGTGGATGGCCTGGGCGAGCAGCTCCTTGCCGGTGCCGGTCTCGCCGAGGATCAGCACCGGCGAGAAGGCCCGCGCCGCGCGCCGGGCCTTGTCCTTGACGGCCACGCACTTGGGGCTGACGCCGACGAAACTGGCGAAGGTGTACTTGGTGCGCCGGGCTTCGTCGAGCTTGCGGCGGGTGTCGGCGAGTTCGAGGCGCAGGTTCTGGAAACGCGAGATCACCGGCGCCAGCTGGCGGGCGTCGTCGAAGACCACCACGCCGACGCCGCCGATCACCTCGCCGGCCTCGTCGCGCACCGGCAGGCGCATCACGACGAAGGGTTCGGCGCCGAACTCCATCACGTCGAGCATGATCGGCTGGCCGCTGCTGACGACGACGCGCATCAGGCTGTTGGGGATGACTTCCTCGACCGGCAGGCCGACCACCGATCCGTTGCGGCGGTCACCGAGGTGGCGCAGGTAACTCTCGTTCATCCAGACGATGCGCGCCTGCCGGTCGACGATCAGGAGCCCTTCCGCGAGTTCGGAAAAGGCGGCCAGCAGCGTGTCGTTGATCCGTTGGCGGATGCGTTCGGCATCTGCCGCGAAGGCTTCGGACGGCATGGTTTCCTGTCTGGTTGGGGTTTCGGGGGCGTTGCCAGCATAGCGCACCTTGGCGCGCGCCCGGCCGTGCGTCGCTGCGTCAGGGCAGGGCGAAGCACGGCAGGGCCTCGAATTCGCCGGCGGGCACGGCACGACCGAAATGGTAGCCCTGCAGGACGTCGACCTCCAGTTCGGCGAGGGTGGCCGCCGTGGCGGCGTCCTCGACGCCTTCGGCGACGGTCCGCAGTTCGAGTGCCTTGGCCAGGTGCACGATGGCCTGCAGGATGCGCAGCCCGTCGCGGGCATGGACGCGCTGCACGAAGGAGATGTCGATCTTCAGTTCGCCGACCGGCAGTTCGTGCAGTTGCGACAGCGAGGCGTAGCCGGTGCCGAAGTCGTCGATGGACAGCGTGAAGCCGGCGGCGACGAGCTGGCGCAGGCGTTCTTCGGCGAATTCGACTTCCATCAGCGCCACCGATTCGGTGACTTCGAGGATCACCGCGGCCGGCGGGATGGCGTGGCGGGCCGTGTCGGCGATCATCGCGGCGACGAAATTGGGGGCGAACAGCTGGCGCTTGGAGATGTTCAGCGACAGGCTCAGGTCGGGGCGGCGGCCGCGCCAGCGCTGGAAGTGCGCGAGCGCACGCTGGCACACGAGCTGGCCGAGATCGGAGATCAGGCCCTGGCTTTCGGCCATCGGGATGAAGGTGGCCGGCGAGATCCAGCCCAGATCCTTGTCGTGCCAGCGGGCCAGCGCCTCGACGCCGGTCAGCCGGTAGCGGCCGCCGGCCGCCGTCATCTGGGGCTGGAACCAGGCGTCGATGAGGCCGTCGCGGATCGCCTGGGCCAGCTGGGCCTGGATGTACAGCTCCTTCTTGCCGAGGCCGTGGGCGGACATTTCGGTGAACAGCTGGAAGTTGTTCCGCCCCTGCGATTTGGCGTAGAACATGGCCCGGTCGGCGTGGGCGAGCAGCGTGTCGACGCTGTCGCCGTCGTCGGGGTAGAGGGCGATGCCCATGCTGAAGGTGGCATTGAACGGCTGGCCGGCGAGGTCGTAATCCTGCTGCATGACCTTCTGCAGCTTGCGGGCGACGTGGCGGATGTCCTCCAGATCGACCAGGCCGGGGAGCAGCGCGACGAACTCGTCGCCGCCCCAGCGGGCCACGGTGTCGCCGTCCCGCAGGCAGCTCTCGAGGGCGCTGGCCATGCTCTGCAGCAGGGTGTCGCCGGTCTTGTGGCCGTAGGCGTCGTTGATGTTCTTGAAGTGGTCGAGGTCGATGAAGCACACCGCGAGGCGCTCGTGGGTGCGCCGGGCGAGCTGGATGGCCTTGCCGATGCGGTCTTCCAGCAGCACCCGGTTGGGCAGTCCGGTCAGCGCGTCGTGCATCGCCATGTGCGCGATGTGGCGTTCCTGCAGGTAGGTCTTGGTGATGTCGCGCAGCACGCCGCGCATGCCGACGACGCAGCCGTCGTCGTCCTGTTCGGCGACGAAGCGGCATTCCATCCAGCGCTCGTAGGCGGCCTTGGTGACGAAGCGGAAGCGGCCGTGGAACTCCTCCTTGTGACCGTCCTGCAGGCTTTGCAGGCACTGCCGGAAGGCTTCGCGGTCGTCGCGGTGGACGGCGTCGACCAGCCGCAGGCCGTCCCGGTCGCCGCCGGCGAGGTGCCACCAGCCGCTGTTGGCGTTGATGAGGTGGCCGTCGGGGCGCAGTTCGACGACGGCTTCGTCGAGCATGTCGAGGGTGCGGACCAGCGAATGCTGGGTAGCGGCCCACTGCTTTTCCTTGATCAGCGCGCGGCGCAGGGCGCTGAACGGCATGTGCACGCTGTCGACGAACACGGCGCGGTAGATGAAGCCGTACGAAATGATCTTGTACAGGTGGCCGATGAAGTTGTAGATGTCGCTGACCGAGACGTAGCGCGTGAAGCACAGCTCGGACAGCACCGCGACGCCAGCGGCGGCCAGCAGGTCGTCGGCGTTGAAGGCCGCGCCCTGCCGGGCGTGCCGGTAAAAGCCCACGGCCGCCAGGGCGTAGATTGCGACGAGGCCGTATTCGAGGGCGACCTTCAGCGCGGTGAGGCCGCTGCCCGCAATGTAGAACGCGGGAAGGTAACCGGGGGCCAGCAGTTCGAGTCCATAGACCGCGGCCACGTAGGCGAGCACGCCGGCGAGCAGCCAGTAGCGCGTGCGGGCGTCGAGCATCGGCTGCCACGGACGCAGGGCGGCGGCGAGCAGGCCGACGGCCACCAGATAGCGCGCCGCGAACCAGAACACGATGGCTTTCTGGGGGCTGGCCGGGGTGATGAAGTCCGGCATGCCGCGGTAGCCGAGCATGTGGCCGAAGTCGAGGAGGGCGGTGCCGAGAAGAATGGTGCCGAGCAGCACGACGTTGCCGGGCCGGGCGTCGGCGTAGGCGTTCCAGGCGATGCCGAAAACCAGCATCGCGACGACGATGGCCGCGGTTTCCATCGCCGTGTGCAGCGGCAGGTAGCGGGCCAGACCGAAATCCGCGCCGCCGACAAGGCTCGCCAGCATGTACAGCGCGGCGAGCACCCCCGGCCACAGCAGCGACAGGCGCAGATGCCGCCGCGCGGCAGAGGGGAAGAGGGTGTCCGTGATCATGCGCAGCGGGCCAATGCGAATGGCAACAACGATAACCCAGATTGACTCCGATCCGTACCCGCCGGCGACGCGGAGCGGGCGGCAAATTGGGCGGCGCAGGAACTATTGCCGGGTTTCGCCGGCCGGGCTCCGGTCGCCGGCCGCGGCGAGGCCGATCTCGGCCGCCGTCCGCGGGCCGATGCGCAGCCGGCGGAACATCGGCGTCCGCGTGCGGGAGGTCAGGCGCCGCGCTGGCCGGCCAGCAGGCGGGTCAGTTCGCCGGCCGGGATCGCGCGGCAGCCGCTGGCGTTCTGGCCGCACCACAGCGGCGAGAAGTCCGGCGCGCCGGCGGCTTCGGCGGCGGCGCGCAGCGGGGCGATGGCGGCGGTGGCGAGCGGGAAGGCCGGCGGATTGGCGCCGAGGGGGCCGAGTTCGCGCATCAGGCGGTTGACGATCGCGCGGGCCGGACGTCCGGTGAAGAGGTGCGTGAGGGCCGTGTGGCGGGCCGCGTCGCTGCCGATGGCGGTGCGGTGGAGCACGCTGGTGGTGGTTTCGGGGCACAGCAGGTAGGCGGTGCCGATCTGGACGCCGGCAGCGCCGAGCGCCAGTGCGGCGCGCACGCCGCGGGCGTCGGCAATGCCGCCGGCGGCGATCACCGGCACTTTCACCGCGGCGACGATCTGCGGCAGCAGCGCGAAGCTGCCGACCTGGGTGTCGGTGTCGGCGCTGAGGAACATGCCGCGGTGGCCGCCGGCTTCGAGGCCCTGGGCGATCACCGCGTCGACGCCCCGTGCCTCGAGCCAGCGGGCTTCGTCGACGGTGGTCGCCGAGCTGAGCACCCGGGCGCCCCAGCGCTTGACGCGGGCCACGAGCTCGGCCGACGGGAGGCCGAAATGGAAGCTCACCACCGGCGGGCGGAAGGCTTCGATGAGGTCGGCCAGTTCGGCGCTGAACGGTGCGCGGCCGGGCCCGGCCGCGATGGTAGCCGGGTCGATGGCGTGCTCGCGGTAGTAGGGGCCGAGCGTGGCGCGCCACGCCGCCTCCCGCGCGGCATCCGGCGCGGGTGGCTGGTGGCAGAAGAAGTTGAGGTTATAGGGGCGGTCGGTGCCGGCGCGGATCGCCGCCAGCTCGCTGCGGATCGCCTCGGGCGACAGCATCGCGCAGGGCAGCGCGCCGAGACCGCCGGCCTGCGACACCGCCACCGCCAGTGCGCTGCCCTGCACGCCGGCCATCGGCGCCTGGAGGATCGGCAGTTCGATGCCGAAAAGGTCTTGCACGCTCATCGGGACACTCCTGGGGCCGGCGGGCGGCCGAAAAAAAGCCCGGCACGAAGCCG
>SSSX01000193.1 GCA_015657735.1 Zoogloeaceae bacterium | reverse complement strand
CGCGACGAACGGCACAAGTTACAGTCTGACGACCATAGCGTCTTGGAACCACACCTTCCCATCCCGAACAGGAACGTGAAACAAGACCGCGCCAATGATAGTGCACACTCGTGCGTGAAAGTAGGTCATCGTCAGACTACCTACACCACACTCACCCCCTCAGGCAACAGGCCTCAGGGGGTGATGTGCTTTGGAAAAGAAAATCAACAGCAGGGCAGAGAAGTCCCCATCTGCGTCGCTTTGTTCTCCCCTTGCGAAGCCCATAAGCAACAATGCCCGCCATCTTTCGACGGGCATTGTCTCAACTTGCGTGGCCGACAGACGGGTTTTTAAACCGTCTGAACTGCGGGGTTTTTCGATACGGCACTGAAGTGCCGTGATTCGATACTTGAGCTCAGACGTTAAACAGGAAGTTGAGCACGTCGCCGTCCTTGACGACGTACTCCTTGCCTTCCGAGCGCATCTTGCCGGCTTCCTTGGCGCCGGCTTCGCCCTTGTACTTGATGAAGTCATCGAAGGCGATGGTCTGGGCGCGGATGAAGCCGCGTTCGAAGTCGGTGTGGATCACGCCGGCGGCCTGGGGGGCGGTGTCGCCGACGTGGATGGTCCACGCGCGGACTTCCTTGACGCCGGCGGTGAAGTAGGTTTGCAGGCCGAGGAGCTGGTAGCCGGCGCGGATCAGGCGGTTGAGGCCAGGTTCTTCGAGGCCCAGGTCGGCCAGGAAGGCGAGCTTGTCCTCGTCGTCGAGGTCGGCCAGTTCGGCTTCGATCTTGGCGCACAGGGCGACGACCGGGGCGCCTTCCTTGGCGGCGTGCTCGCGCAGGCGGTCGAGGTAGGGGTTGTTCTCGAAGCCGTCTTCCATCACGTTGCCGACGTACATGGCGGGTTTGAGGGTCATCAGGCACAAGGGCTTGAGGAGCAGCTTGTCCTCGTCGGAGAGCTTCATGGTGCGTGCCGGCAGACCTTCGTTGAGGTGCGGCATCAGCTTTTCAAGGAGGGCGACGAGTTTCTGGGCGTCCTTGTCGCCGGCGCGGCCTTTCTTGCTTTCGCGGTGGATGGCTTTTTCGACGGCGGCCATGTCGGCCAGGGCGAGCTCGGTGACGATGGTTTCGATGTCGGCGATGGGGTCGACCTTGCCATTGACGTGGACGACGTTCTCGTCGTCGAAGCAGCGCACGACGTTGACGATGGCGTCGGTCTCGCGGATGTTGGCGAGGAACTGGTTGCCGAGACCTTCTCCCTTCGAGGCGCCGGCGACGAGGCCGGCGATGTCGACGAATTCAACAATTGCCGGCTGGACCTTTTGCGGCTTGACGATCTCGGAGAGGGCGTCGAGGCGCGGATCGGGCACTTCGACGATGCCGACGTTGGGCTCGATGGTGCAGAAGGGGTAGTTCTCGGCGGCGATGCCGGCCTTGGTGAGGGCGTTGAAGAGGGTCGACTTGCCGACGTTGGGCAGGCCGACGATGCCGCATTGGAGAGCCATGGAATTCCTTTGATGTTCAGTGGCGTCCGGCACGGTGAGCCGGAAAACCCGCTATTGTAAAGCGGGTTCGGCTGCATCCAAAGGCCGATGCGGCAGGGCTGGTCGTCAGCGTACCAGCAGCAGGTACAGCAGCAGGATGTTGAGCACCAGCGATCCGGCGGCCAGCAGCTTGAGGCCGAGCTGCGGATCGCGTTCCAGCAGCGGGGAGCGGCGCGGCACGGCGAGCGGGCGGTGGGCGCCCCGTTCGAGGGCGAGAAGGAATTCCTCGGCGGTTTCGAAGCGGGCCTTCGGTTCGCGGGCGACGGCCTTCAGCAGCACCGCCTCGAGCCAGGCCGGGATGTCGGGGCGGTAGCGGGTCGGCGGCACCGGGTCGCCGAACTTGGGAACCTGAAACGGT
>SSSX01000192.1 GCA_015657735.1 Zoogloeaceae bacterium | reverse complement strand
CTAACGTACTGGCTGCTCTGCTTCTTCGCCTGGCATTCATCGGGAAAGGTCGCGAAGATCCACTCGGCGATCTGCCGCGCAGTCAGCTTCTCATCAGGCCGCTCCTTCAAGTAGCCCAGTACGGCTTTCGCCAGATTTAACGCCATAGAAATTTTCCTTAGAGCCTGAACAACTTCTTGATCTCGTTCTCCGCCGTCGCCGGCATCTCATCTTTTTCGTACTGCCTGACATTGGCCACGATATTCTTTGCCCGCGTGATCTCATTGTTCACCCATTGCGAGTACGACGTGCTGGTGTTCAAATTTTCGATGACCGCGAGGAAGTAGTCCTTCTGATTGGCGAGGAACCAGAAGCTCAGGCCGCAGACCCACTTCTCCATTTCAAAGGATTGAAACGGGAATCCGGCGGTTGCGTTCCAATACTTGAAAAGGCGTATGGTGGGCTTGATTAGTGACTTGTGCTCCTTGTTTTTCGCCTCAAGCGTGGCGTTGAAGTCGTTCGGGTTCGTGGTCATCCAGCTTCCCGAACCGTTAGGAATCTGAAACTCGCCTAGCCAGTTCTTTGTGGCTGGCACCAAGTCAAACTTGATGTGGTTCAGCTCAAGAACAATGGTGGGACTGGACTGATAGATTTCCGATGAGCCGTACCGCTTTTCGACAAAAGCCTTTAGTCGATTCAGATATGTTTGAGGTGTGGCGCTGCCGTCGCTGAAGACCACCATGTAGTCAATGTCGGACTGCTCATCCATCGAGCGAGGCAGAATCGTGCCCCGCGTCGACGATCCAAATCGGAAATGCTGCGCGATTGCACTGCTGTCGAAGTGCAGCCCCATCCTGGATTGAAGCGTTGTGATCGAGGTCGTAATGGATGACTGCTCGGTTGCAGAAAGCACAGCACTGCTGGCCGTGTTCGTCAGAAAACTCAATACCGACATCCTGTCATTCCTCCTTGTCCACTTTGTGGGTGGCTTCGCCTTCTTCGATTCCTTTTCGCGCAGCAACAAACGCTCGACGCGGAATACTTGGGCTCTTCAAGTTCAACTCATTGCGCGCTGCCGAAAGCGCCTTCAGCCGTTCCGGAAGCTCGTCTAGTCGATCTGACTGAAGCAGTTCGATCTCCCGGAAAAACCGTGCCTCGTTCCGAAGGGCAAGGAACTGGCCAGCGGCAGCCCGGTGCAATGCTGCGCGCTCGTTGGGCTTGAGAAAGGTCATCAACCCAGTGAGCAACGATGCCAGAAGGGTGAACGCTGTGGCCCATTCAGGTTGGCTCTTGATCAGCGTCGCGCCTGCGACGGCTCCGAGCACCGTTGCCGGAACACCCAACCAGTAGTTGCGCCGCACCCATGTGTCTTCGGCGTTGAAATGTCCCTTGCTCGAATAGAGGGTATCTTCTTCCAGGCGCTCCGCCTCTCTGCGAAGCGCGGAAGTCTTGCCCTGGTCGTCTGTGGATGTCATTGCGACCTCTCCCATTGGGCCCTCCTCACGCTGACGCGCCGGTTTGTGGAGGGGCCTTTGGCGGCACTGCTCCCGGGTGGTAGGTCGAGTCGAAGACCATATCCGTCAGCCAGCGTTTGAAACTCGGGTTGTCACTGAACTGCTTGAACAGCTCCGTGTGGTCGGAGATCAGCTCCAGCACCACGCGATTCAGCGCCTTGTCGTGTTCCAGCTTCGCGTTCTGCTTGTCGGAGTTGGCCTGCGCGTTCTGGTAGGCCTTGTCCTGCGCGACCCGGGCAGGAATCTCTTCGGTGATGACCTTGCGAATCTTGTCACCGTCCTTCCACTCAATGTTGCCGAACATATCGTTGAACGCTCTGATGATGTTCGACAGCTTGTCGATTTCCGGCGTGCCACCACTACCGCCACCACCAGGAGGAGGTGGTTCGATGAGCGCATCCGCGTCGTCCATCGACATCTTCAGTGACGCCTGCGCCTCCACCCGATAGCTGTCCATGTCGATGGCTTCCAGCACGCCCTTAGAGAGGTCTTCCTCCTTCGGAGCGGGTAGCTTCGGGATCAGGAAGTTCAGGAAGATCGCCAGCTTTTCCCAAGCCGGGTGGCCGTAGGTCAGGATCGCCGCGAGAAAGCCATAGCTGCGCACGAAAGCCTTGGCCTTGCCCTTGAACTCGACTTGCCCGTCTTCGTCCAGCTGGTCGATGTACTCGGCCACGCAGGCATCGAGAATGGGATCGAGCTTGTCCCGGTCTGCGCCGGTGACGTAGAGCGCCACCAAGTCCTCGACCTGCTGCCAGCTGTACACCTGCTTGGCATCGAGGTCGTTCTTCAAGTCGTGCAGCTTGTTCGGGTCGGTTTCGCCGGTCTGGATCGTGGCGCGGTAGTAGTCCTGGAAGGCCAGCTTCACTGCCTCGGCGTTGTCGGCGAAATCCAGCACGAAGGTGTCGCGCTTCTGCGGGTGAGCCCGGTTCAGCCGTGACAACGTTTGTACCGCCAGCACGCCTGCCAACGGCTTGTCCACGTACATCGTGTGCAGCAGCGGCTCGTCAAATCCGG
>SSSX01000191.1 GCA_015657735.1 Zoogloeaceae bacterium | reverse complement strand
GCGGCCCACGGCTACGCCGCGCGCCATTTCGGCGACAACACCGCCGCGCAGGCCGGCCGGATCAGCCTCAACCCGCTGCGCCACATCGATCCGATGGGCACCGTCATCGTGCCCGCGGTGATCCTGATCATGAGCAGCCTGGCGGGCGGCGGCGGGACGCTGTTCGGCTGGGCCAAACCGGTGCCGGTCAATTTCGGGCGCCTGCGCAATCCCAAGGCCGACATGCTGTGGGTGGCCGCCGCCGGGCCGTTCGCCAACCTGCTCATGGCGATCGGCTGGATGCTGCTGTTGCGGCTCGCCATCGCGTCGCCCGACGGTGCCTACGCGCTGCCGATGGCCAAGATGGCCGACGCCGGCATCCAGATCAACGCGGTGCTGATGTTCCTCAACCTCGTGCCGCTGCCGCCCCTCGACGGCGGCCGTATCGCCATCAGCCTGCTGCCCGCCGGCCTGGCGTACAAGTTCGCGCAGATCGAGCCCTACGGCTTTCCGATCCTGCTGCTTCTGCTGTTCACCGGTATCCTTGGCGAAATCCTCGGTCCGCTGGTGGCCATTTTCAGTTTTGCTCTCGCAACCGTTTTTGGACTCTGACATTCCATGTTCGCTGAACGCGTCCTCTCCGGCATGCGCCCCACCGGGCGACTCCACCTTGGCCACTACCATGGCGTCCTGAAGAACTGGGTCCGGCTGCAGTCCGAGTACCCGTGCCTGTTCTTCGCCGCCGACTGGCACGCGCTGACCACCGATTACGACAATCCGAAAGGCATCGAGGGGAGCGTCTGGGAGATGATCGTCGACTGGCTCGCCGCCGGGGTCGATCCGTCCCAGGCGACGATCTTCATCCAGTCGCGGGTGCCCGAGCACGCCGAACTGCATCTGCTGATGTCGATGATGACGCCGCTGGGCTGGCTCGAGCGGGTGCCGACCTACAAGGATCAGCAGGAAAAGCTGTCGCACAAGGATCTGACCACCTACGGTTTCCTCGGCTACCCGCTGCTGATGAGCGCCGACATCCTGATCTACCGCGCCGACAAGGTGCCGGTGGGCGAGGATCAGCTGCCCCACGTGGAGTTCACCCGCGAGCTGGCCCGGCGTTTCAACCACATGTACGGCCGCGAGCCCGGTTTCGAGGAAAAGGCGCGGGAAGCCGTCAAGAAGCTCGGTTCCAAGCGCGCCAAGCTTTACGAGGAATTCCGCACCCGCTTCCAGCAGAACGGCGACGAGGAAGGTCTGGCCCTCGGCAAGGCGCTGCTCGAGGAAACCCAGAATTTGTCCCTCGGCGACCGCGAGCGGCTCTACGGCTACCTCGAGGGCAGCGGCAAGATGATCCTCGTCGAACCCGGCGCGCTGCTCACCGAAGCCTGCCGCATGCCCGGGCTGGACGGCCAGAAGATGTCCAAGTCCTACGGCAACACGATCTTCCTGCGCGAGGAAGCCGACTCGCTGACGAAGAAGATCCGCACCATGCAGACCGATCCGGCCCGCGTGCGCCGCACCGACCCAGGCGATCCGGAGAAATGTCCGGTCTGGCAGTTCCACGTCATCTATTCCGACGACGGCACCCGCAACTGGGTGACCCAGGGCTGCAAGAGCGCCGGCATCGGCTGTCTCGAGTGCAAGCAGCCGGTCATCGACGCGGTGCTGAAGGAGCAGGATGCCATGCGCGAACGCGCCCAGCCCTACCTCGACGATCCGAGCCTGGTGCGCAGCATCGTCGCCGACGGCTGCGACAAGGCCCGCAAGCTGGCCGGCGAAACCATGCGCGAAGTCCGCGACGCGATGGGTCTGAGCTACAGCTGATGTCGCCGCGGG
>SSSX01000190.1 GCA_015657735.1 Zoogloeaceae bacterium | reverse complement strand
CGCTGACCACCTTGCCGGCGGACTGGTCGCCGAAGTCGGCGGCGTAGAGATCGGCCCCGGCGGCGAGTGCGGGCACCTCGGCGTGCACGCGGTACATGCGCTTCTTGAGCTTGCCGAGGTAGTGCGTGCGGGCGACGATCTCCTGGCCGGGGTAGCACCCCTTGGTGAAGCTGACCCCGCCGATCAGGTCGTAGTTGAGCATCTGGGCGACGAACTCCTCCTGCACCGGCACGGTGATGACCGGCTGGCCGGCCTTGATGTCGAGCCACTGCCAGGCCGCGGTGCCGGCCGGCACCGCGCCGATGGCGGTGAATTTCTGCCACAGGCCGGCGGCTTCGGAGAGCGGCGCCGAAACCACGAAGCGGGCGTCGTCGAGACGCACCACGGTGGCCATGCCGGAGGCAGTGGACAGCGGCGCACCGGGAATGCCGAGCCCGGCCGCCTCGAGGGCGGCGCCGGCCTGCGGTCCGGCCAGGCCGATCAGCACGCTGTCGGTGCTGTCGTCCATCAGGCGCACCTTGGAACGCAGGATGTACATCGACAGCTTCTTGAGCATCGCCGCGTGGATGTCGGCCGACAGCGCCAGCAGGCAGTCGCCGCCTTCGCGCCACAGCAGGATGCTGGCCAGCATGCGCCCCTTCGGGCTGTTGAAACTGGTGAACTGGGCCTGGTTGGCGCCCAGCTTCTTGACGTCGTTGGAGAACAGGTTGTGCAGGAAGGGGATGGCGTCTTCGCCGCTGGCCCGCAGCGCACCGAGGTGCACCAGCGGCACCACGACCGTGCCCTCGGCGGCGCGGACGACGTCCTGCCGCGCGTCGTCGTGGAACTTGACCGAAACGTCGTCCGGAAAGAATGCGCCTTGGTTGGCGAGAAGGGTTTGCCAGGTTGCGTTCATCAGTTGTCGGGGTCCAGAGTCTGAAACGAGTCCAAAAGCGGTTTGCGCTATTATAGTGAGGTTGCCGTATCCGTCCCGGCCTGTCTGCCATTGCTGGCGACGCCGCAGGAAAGCCGTCACGGAAGCGTCGCTGCCGCCGCTCGGGCGGCTGTTTTCTTTCCATCCGTTCGTTCGTTCCCGAAGCGCCAAGTTCCCCGATGAAGCGCCTGTTTTTCCGTTTGCTGGTCCTCGCGCTGACGGGACTGGCGTGCCTTGCCGGCGCGCTCGTCTGGTTCGCCAACCGGCCGCTCGCCCTGCGGCAGACTCCGCTGGATTTCACCATCGAACCCGGCTCGTCGATGAAACAGGTGGCGCGGCAGGTCGTCGACGCCGGTGTCGAGGTGCAGCCGTTTGCGCTGGTCGTGCTGGCCCGCGTCATGCGCCAGGCCAACGGCATCAAGGCCGGCAGCTACGAGGTGGAGCAGGGGCTCACGCCGCTCGCGCTGCTCGCCAAGCTCACCCGGGGCGACGTCAGCCAGGCCGAGCTGGCGCTGATCGAGGGCTGGAACTTCCGCCAGGTCCGCGCCGCGCTGGATCGCCACCCCGACCTGCGCCACGACTCGGCCGGTCTCAGCGACGCCGAAATCCTTCGACGCATCGGCGCCGACGCCGCCCACCCGGAAGGTCAGTTTTTCCCCGACACCTATCTTTTTTCGCGCCGCTCCAGCGACCTCGACGTCCTGCGCCGCGCTCACCGCAACCTGCAGACCGTGCTCGAGCGCGAGTGGGCGCGCCGTGCCGGCGGCCTGCCGTACCGCGACGCCTATCAGGCGCTGATCATGGCCTCGATCGTCGAAAAGGAAACCGGGCAGGCCGCCGACCGGCCGATGGTCGCCTCGGTCTTCGTCAATCGCCTGCGCGCCGGCATGCTGCTGCAGACCGACCCGACCGTGATCTACGGCCTCGGCACCGATTTCGACGGCAACCTCCGGAAGCGCGACCTACTCGCCGACACGCCCTACAACACCTACACCCGGCCGGGCCTGCCGCCGACGCCGATCGCCATGCCCGGCACCGCCGCGCTGCGTGCCGCGCTCAACCCACCGGCCACCGATTACCTGTATTTTGTCGCCCGCGGCGACGGTTCCAGCGAGTTCTCGCGGAGCCTCGACGAACACAACCGGGCGGTCGCCCGCTTCATCCGGAAACGCAACCCGTGAAATCCCGCTTCATCACCTTCGAAGGCATCGACGGCGCCGGCAAGAGCAGCCAAATCGCCGCCGCCGTGGCCCTGATCGAATCCCGCGGCATCGCCGTCGTGCAAACCCGCGAACCCGGCGGCACGCCGCTGGGCGAAAAGCTGCGCGAACTGCTGCTCCACGAACCGATGCACCTCGAAACCGAAGCGCTGCTGATGTTCGCTGCGCGGCGGGAACACCTGGCGGCGCTGATCGAACCAGCCCTCGCCGCCGGGAAGTGGGTCGTCTCCGACCGTTTTACCGACGCCACCTACGCCTATCAGGTCGGGGGCCGCGGACTCGACGAGGCGCGCTTCGCGGCCCTCGAGCAGTGGGTTCATCCCCACCTGCAGCCCGATCTCACCCTGATCTTCGATCTCGATCCGGCGGTCGCCGCGCGCCGCCTCGCCGGCACCGGCCAGGCCCCCGACCGTTTCGAGCGCGAACAGACCGATTTCTTCGAGCGCGTACGCGGCGCCTACCTGCGCCGGGCCGCCGCCGATCCGCTGCGGGTCCGCGTCATCGACGCCAGCCAGACACCCGACGAAATCAAGAAAGCAGTCGAAGAAATCGTATCAAGGAGTTGTTTTAAATGATTTTCGAGTGGCAAGCCGGACTTTGGCAACGGGTTCTCGAGCGTGCCGGGCGGCTGCCCCACGCGCTGCTTTTCGCCGGGCCGGCGGGGGGCGGCAAGCGCGCCTTCGCCGAAGCCTTGGCGGCCCGCGAGCTGTGTTCCCGTCCGGCTGCCGACGGCCATGCCTGCGGCGTCTGCGAGGACTGCCAGTGGCGCCTCGCCGGCAATCACCCGGACCTGCTGCGCGTCGTGCCGGAAGCCGATCAGGAGGATCGGAACGATGCTTCGGCCGAAAAGGCCGACAGCGGCAAGGCGGCCAGCCGGCAGATCGTCATCGATCAGATCCGCGATCTGCAGCAAACCCTGACGACCGGCGGCCACCGCGGCGGACGCCGGGTGGCCATCATCGACCCGCCCGAGGCGATGAATCCCTACACCGCCAATGCACTTCTCAAACTGCTTGAAGAACCCACCACAAACGTATTGTTTTTACTGATTTCATCTTCGCCGAAACGCCTCCTGCCGACGATCCGCAGCCGTTGCCAGACGTGGGCTTTTCCGCGCCCTCCGGCCGATGCCGCGGCCCGCTGGCTTGCCGACCGGCAGGTGCCGGATGCCGCGGCGTTGCTGGCCTTTTCGGGCGGCATGCCGCTGGCTGCCGCCGTGCTGGCCGAAACCGGCAACGCCGCGGCCCGCAAGCGTTTCGTGGCCGACATCGCCAGCCTGCCCGGCAAAGCGCCGCTGCGGCTGGCTGGCGAATGGGACAGCTGGCTGAAGAGCAAGGACGCCATCGCCGGCGGCTTCGACATGCCGACCCTGGTCGCCTGGCTGCAGCGCTGGGTGGCCGACCTGACGAGCCTGCGCCTTGGCGGGCCGCTGCGTTTCTTTCCGGCACAACATGACATCCTGCACGGGCTGGCCGGCCGCCTGTCCGTCGATGCAGCCCTCGGCTGCTACAATGAAATCACCCAGTCGCGCCGGGTTTCGCAGCATCCGCTGAACGCCCGGCTTTTCCTCGAGGACATGCTCTTGCGGTACGCCCGGCATCTCCAGGCGGCCGCCCCAGCGACGCGCAGATGAACGATCCCGTCAAGCGGCCGGTTCAGGCACGACCGAGTGTCCTGTCCCTCAACATCAGTTCCAAGTCGGCGCTCTACGCCGCCTACATGCCGTTCATCAAGAACGGGGGAATCTTCGTGCCGTCGACCCGCGAGTACAAACTCGGGGACGAAATCTTCATGCTTCTGCAGATCATGGACGACCCGACCAAGCACCCGGTTGCCGGCACCATCGCGTGGATCACGCCGGCCGGCGCCCAAGGCAACAAAACGCAGGGGATCGGCGTCCAGTTTGCCGGCGACGACACTGGCCAGGTGCTGCGCAACCGGATCGAGCAGATCCTCGCCGGCCACTTGGGTTCGTCGCGACCAACGCATACGCTGTGACGCCGGCCCGCTCAGCGCCGCGTTTTCATCCGGCTCATCGTCCGCCCTCATTTCCCGTCTCCCTCCGATGCTCGTCGATTCCCACTGTCACCTCGACTTCCCCGATCTGATCGAAAACGAGGCCTCGATGCTCGAACGCATGGCGGAAAACGGCGTCACCCATGCGCTGTGCGTCGCCGTGAAGCTCGAAACCCTGCCCGGCGTGCTGGGTCTGGCCGAACGTCATGCCAACCTGTTCGCATCGGTTGGCGTTCACCCCGACAACGCCGATTGCGAGGAGCCCGACGAAGCCCGTCTGCTGGCGCTGGCCGCTCATCCCAAAGTCGTCGCGATCGGCGAAACCGGCCTCGACTACTACTGGCACAAGGACGCCCCCGAGTGGCAGCGGGCGCGCTTCCGTACCCACATCCGCGCCGCACGTCGCGGCGGCAAGCCGCTGATCATCCATACCCGCGACTCCGCTGCCGACACCCTGCGCCTGATGCGCGAGGAATCTGCCGGCGAGGCCGGCGGGGTGATGCACTGCTTCACCGAAACGCGCGACGTGGCAGCGCAGGCGCTCGATCTGGGTTTCTACATTTCGTTTTCCGGCATCGTCAGTTTCAAGACGGCCGAATCCCTGCGCGAGGTGGCCCGTTTCGTGCCGCCGGATCGCCTGCTCGTCGAAACCGACGCACCGTATCTGGCACCCGTGCCATTCCGTGGCAAGACCAACCAGCCGGCCTATGTCCGGCACGTGGCGGAAGCCGTTGCCGCCGCGCGGGGCGAAACCCTGCAGGCAGTTGCCGACGCCACCACGCGCAATTTCTTCGCGCTTTTCAAGCACGCCAATCCGTCATGAATCCTGCCACCATGATCTTCTCCCGCCTTCGCGCCTTCCGCCTGCCAACCATTACCGCCGCCGTTGTCGGCCTGCACTTGGCCTTGCCGGTTTGGGCCGACGCGCTGGACGATCTGCTCAATGCCGCAAAACTCGGCGACACCCGCGAGCTGGTCCAGCAGATCGCCCGTGGCATGGATCCGAACTCCACCGACCAGAGCGGCAACACCCTGCTGATCCTCGCCGCTCGCGAGGATCAGCCGCAGGTGGTCGCCGAGCTGCTGAAGCAGCGGGGCATCAAGCTCGACGCCCGCAACGCTGCCGGCGACAGTGCGCTGATGCTGGCCAGCCTGCGCGGCTACACCGGGATCGCCGAACAACTCGTGAAGGCCGGCGCGCCCTTCGACCACGAAGGCTGGAACCCGCTGCTCTACGCCGCTTTCGAAGGGCGGACGGCGATTGTCGAACTGCTGCTGGCGAAGGGTGCCAACCCCGACGCGCGGGCGCCCAACCGGAGTTCGGCGCTGATGTTTGCTGCCCGCAATGGCCACGAGGAGGTGGTCACGCGTCTGCTCAAGGCCGGTGCCGATCTGGATCTGAAAAACGATCAGAACGAAACCGCGGAAAGCTGGGCGGTGAAGTATCGCAACACCGACATCGCCGAGATGATCCAGACCGAGCGCAAGACGCGGGCGGCCCGGGCGAAATAAGCATCCGGGCGATGCCGGCTACCAGCGGCCATGACCGAAACGCCACGGCAGCGACGGTGCAACCCGGCGCAGCAGCGCGGCCCCGACCAGCGCCAGCAGTGCCGGAACGACCGCCTGCCCACCCTGACCGCCAGCCAGCAGCACGCCGACAATCACGCCACTCAGCATCAGCATGCGGCAGATCCAGTTTTCCATCATCGACTCCTTCGCAAGAAATTGATGCCCCGCAGGGCAGGGGACTGAAGGCGTCATGGCGGTCGTTGCAATGCAACGGCAACCCGGCCTTCCGCGTCTTCGGTTAGTGTAATTATATACAGCTATCGAAGATGTGCAAGCGCGCATCCGCTTTGCCGCTGCGCGAACGGGTCAGGCTAAACTTTCGCCGATGAAAAAAGAGCCTCCTGCGCCAGAGCATCCGGCTACGACGCGCATTCCACTTCGTCCGCTCGACGCACTGTCGATTCCGCCCGAACTCGACGGGCGGGCCGGCGAAAACCGGGCCGACCCGGGCCGTCTACAGATCGGCGCCGGCTGCGATGCCGATGCGATCCGCTGCTTCCTCACCGAGTACGACCGCTCGCCCGGCACCCATCGCATCTACCAGCGCGAGTGCGAGCGTCTTCTGCTGTGGTCGCTGATCGATTGCGGCAAACCGTTGTCGAGCCTGAACCGGCAGGATTTCGAGGGCTACCTCAACTTCCTGGCCGATCCGCAGCCGGCCACCCTGTGGTGCGGGCCGAAGGCCGGACGCGCGACGGAACAGTGGCGGCCTTTCGTCGGCCCGCTGAGCGAAAGCGCGGTACTCACCGCCATGGCAGCCATCAATTCGCTGATGCGCTACCTCGTTGACGCGGGCTACCTGCTCGGCAATCCGCTCGGCCTGATCCGCCAACGTCGGCGCAAAATGTCGGTCGCCGACGCGGGGCCGCTGCGGGCGGTGGCGAGCACCGACGAGGTCGACAAGATCGAGCGTTTTCTCGACGGGCAGATGTGGCAGGCCGTGACCGCCGCCATCGAGGCGATGCCCCGCGACGCCGAGCGGGGGCGCGACGAATACGAGCGCGCGCGCTTCATCGCCGCCACGCTGTACATGCTCGCCCCGCGCGCCGGTGAGCTGGAGAGCCACCGCATGAACAGCTTCCGCGAGGAACGCGGGCTGTGGTGGTGGCACGTGATCGGCAAGGGCGGCAAGAAGGCCAAGGTGCCGGTGGCCGACGACATGCTGCAGGCGCTCATCCGCTACCGCAAACATCTGGGCCTGAGCGCCGTGCCGCGCAAGGACGACGAGACGCCGCTCCTCGTTTCGGTGAAGGATGGCACGCCGATCACCGCGCGGCGGCTGAACCAGATCCTGAAGAAGATTTTCTACGCCGCTGCCGAGCTGCTGCCGGCAGATGCCGAGCACAAGAAGGAAAAGCTGCGCGCGGCGTCGGCGCACTGGGGGCGCCACACGGGGATCACCGCCAAACTCGACAGCGGCATCGACGAGCGTTTCGTGCAGAAGGACGCCCGCCACACCGACGCCCGCACCACGCAGCGCTACATCCACGAAGAGGAAGAGCGCTGGCACGACGAGGCGCAGAAGCAGCGTTTGCCATGGACCGGCCGGAAGTGAGTGCCGTTCGCGACGAGCGCGTGCTCGCGATGTCGACCAACTTCATTTTGGATGCCGGATGGCAAGTCGACGGAACGTCATAAATATTACGTTTTCCGGACGTATACGTATGCTAATGTTCCCGTGTTGCAGTTATTTGCATTTGTGACGCGGGAGTCGGATATGGCGCGCAGCAGCAGCGTTTCCTTCGAGGCAGTCGAACAGATCTGCTTCCAGTTGCTTTCCCAGGGCGAGAACCCATCGTTCAACCTCGTCTATGCCGAGCTCGGCAACAAGGGTTCGAGCGAAATCGTCCAGCGCTACATCGACCAGTGGCGCCGCGAGACGGGTTCCGCCTTCTTCCGTCAGCGCAGCATTCCGGGAATGCCGGACGAGCTCGTGTCGGCGGCGGATTCATTCATGGGCAAGGTCTGGTCGCTGTCACTGCAGCAGGCCGATCAGCTGCTGGCCGCCCAGCGTCAGGAACTGGAGCAGGAACGGGAAGCTTTCCGCGTCCGCCTGCAGGAAGCCGACGACCGCGTACGGCAACTGGAAGCGGCGATGGACAATGCGGCCCGGCAGGTCGAAGCCCTCGAACAGGGCGTCCAGAGCCGCGACAGCACGATTGGCGACCTGCGCAACCAGGCGCTCGAATTCCTGCGCCAGCGGGAAGGTCTCGAGAGCCGGGTCAAGCAGCTCGAAGAGGCTGCCGAGGTTCGCGAGCAGAAGTTCGCCGCCGAATCGGAACGCCTGACCCGCCTGCTGCAGACCGACCGGGACCGTTACAACACGTCGCTGAAGGACGAGCAGGACCGTAGCGCACAGGAACGCGAACTGCTGCTCAAGCAGATCGAGCAGGCGCGTCAGGAAAAACTTTCCGAGATCACCTCGATGCGCCAGCAGCTGGCCAACCGCGAGGAGCGCGAAGCCCGTCAGCGCGAGCAGGCCGACGAGGCCCGCGCGGCGCTGCGCGAAGCGGTGTCGAAGACACGTCAGATCGAAACGTCACTGGCCGCGGCGGAAGGCCGTATCGAACGGCTGCAGACCCAGCTCAAGACCGCCAGCGAGGCCGCCCACGGCAAGGAGTCGGCGGTCGCCGCCGCCGAGGCGCGGGCGCGGGCCGTCGAGGAGGTGCGTCTGGCCGAAACGGTGCGCGCCCAGCGGGCCGAGGCGAGCCTGGCCGAAGCGCTGGCCGAACTCGCACTGCGACGCAAGCAGGGCGCCTGACGGTCGGCGCCGCGCCCGACAGCCCGCGCTGCCGGGTCAAGCCACGGGCAGACTGTCGGCGTCCGGCAATCGGCTCAAGCCGCCGCGCGCCCTGACGGCGCGTGCCGGTCGAGCCACTGACCGAGCATCATCGAGATCCACACCATCTCGCCGTAGTAGCCCGGGTGGGCGGGCAGGTGGGTGCTGAACAGTTCGGACACGAACTCGGGGCGCAGGATCTTGCGCTCCACTAGCACATCGACCGATTCGCGGGCCAGGCTTTCGAGGCCACGGTGCTTCAGCACCCACTGGCCGTAGGGCAGGCCGAAGCCCTGCTTCTTCTTGGTGATGATTTCGGGCGGCAGGAAATCCCGCAGCGCTTCCTTGAAGAACCAGCGCAGTTGCAGGCCCTTGAGCTTGTACTCGGGCGGCAGCTGCAGCGAGAAGTCGAGGAGGTCGTCGTCGAGCATCGGGAAGGCGACGTCGACGCCGGCCAGACGGGTGCTGCCGATCACCTTCGGCAGGTCGCTGTCGGCCAGCGTGAAACGCCAGTCGAAACTCAGCATCTTGTTCACCAGCGCGTGGGCGGTGGTGGTGTGCCAGACGCGCCGCTGCAGCTTGATCGGCGCATCGGCATCGACCGCCGACAGAAAATCCTTCGGAAAGACGTTGTCCAGCCCGAGGCGGTAGATCAGGTTGTACTGCGCGGTGCGCTCGGGCAGCGGCGTGCGGGCCTGCTCGATGTAGCTCGCGGCCTTGCGCACCAGCGGCAGGCGGCCCAGCGGCGTCTGCATGATGACCGGCTCGAGCAGCCCGCCCTTGATCAGGCCGGGGACGTTTTCGTAGTAGCCGAAGACACGCTGCTTGGCGTAGCGGGTGTTGCCGCCGAACAGTTCGTCGCCGCCGTCGCCGGCGAACATCCGGCGATGGCCGTCCTCGCGGGCGAGCCGCGCGCAGAGGTAGGCGGGCAGCACCGACGAGTTGCCGAAGGGCTGGTCATAGGATGTCGCCACGTCCGGAATGTGGGCGACCAGATCGTCGGAGGTGATGTAGTAGGGGCGATGCTGGACGCCGAAATGCTTGGCGGCGATGCGCGCGAACTCCATCTCGTCGTAGCCGTCGGCCTCGAAGCCGATGGAATAGGCGGTAACCGGATTGCCGCTGCGGGCGAGCATGCCGACTACCGTCGAGCTGTCGGTGCCGCCGGACAGGAAGGCGCCCACCGGACTGCCGTCCAGCTCGCGCTCCACCGCCGCCTTGATCAGCGCTTTGAACGTATCGGCGCTGCGGGCGAAATCGGCGCCGGCCGGCTCCTCGAAGCGCGGCTGCCACCAGGCCGCGAGCTGCAGGCGATCGCGGTCGGCGACCAGCCGGGCGCCCGGTTCGAGCCGGCAGATGTTCCTGAAGATGGTGCCCGGCGCCGGGATCGCGTGGAAGTAGAGGTAATCGAAAACGCTTTGCGGATCGACCTCGCGGCGCAGTGCCGGCACCTCGTTGGCCCGCTCGGCGAAGCTGAGCCGCCGACCTTCGCTGGCGTAGCAGAAGCCGCAGGTGTTGAAGCGGTCGGAGGCGAAACCGATTCTGCCCCTGGCGAGATCGAGCCACAGGAGCGCAAAGCGGCCCTTCAGCGCTGCCAGGAGTTCGTCGGGCGAATCGCACAGTTGCGCGATCGCCGCGGCCCAGCCTTCGCGTTCGATGCGGCCGGCGATGGCCGCATCGCCGATGCGCGGCTCGCCGACGACGAACAGCGCGCGCTGGCCGTGGCAGAAAGTGCGGACGCCGGCGCCGTCGAACTGCAGTTGCAGGCCGGGCAGGGCGAGTCCCTGATCCGGATCGAGCCGGTCGAAACGCTGGTTGCGGTCGAGGGTGTCGAAGTCGATGAAGCCGCGAATCATGGATGAGCTGCGCTTTCGGAGGAGTTGCGCCGGACGGAAGATCGCGCTGGCGCGCCTGGCGTGTTGATGGAAGTCGGTCAAGGGTATCCGCGCCGCGGGCAGCCGGCGCGGACAAAGTTGTCATTGGCGTAAGCGGAATCCGCCGGCAGGGCCGGGGGCGTGATCCAGTTCCGGTCCCGCCCGCCGCAGCGGACGCCGGCGTCCGCGGTTTCCGCAGCCCGCGAAGGTTAGCAAATGATCATGCCGCCGGCACGGCCATGTAACCACTTTTGTGACTTTGTCCGGACCGGCACGCGCCGTCGTCGGGCTGGCGGCCGGCCGCGGCATCCCGCCCGGCGGGCGACGGCTGTACAAAAGGATGGTTTTGAATTAGCATCGCACGTCTGTAACTGGATATTTATCAAACGGCAGCGTGAGCTGCCGTTTCGCCTTTTTGCCGACTGGACTTTTCGAGCCTGGGCGTGGAGCGCAGTGTGCAACTGACCCCATGTTCCGCCTGACGGCACGATAATCAACAACAAGTGCCATGAACGCACCGAGACACTACCTACAGTTCAAAGATTTCTCCCGCGCCGAATACGAATACCTTTTTTCCCGCACCCGCTGGATCAAGGACAAGTTCAAGCGCTACGAACCTCATCACCCGCTGTTCGACCGAACGCTGGTGATGATCTTCGAAAAGGCCAGCACCCGCACGCGGCTGTCCTTCGAGGCCGGCATGCATCAGCTCGGCGGTTCGGCCATCTACCTCAACACCCGCGATTCCCAGCTCGGGCGCGGCGAACCGGTGGAGGATGCGGCCCAGGTGATCTCGCGGATGAGCGACATCGTGATGATCCGCACCTTCGAGCAGACCATCATCGAGCGCTTCGCCGAATATTCCCGCGTGCCGGTCATCAACGGACTGACCAACGAATTCCACCCCTGCCAGATCCTGGCCGACATCTTCACCTTCATCGAGCACCGCGGCTCCATCCAGGGCAAGACCGTCGCCTGGATCGGCGACGGCAACAACATGTGCAACACCTGGCTGCAGGCGGCCGAACTGCTCGATTTCAAGGTTCACGTGTCGACCCCGGCAGGCTACGAGATCAACCCCGAAGTCGCCGGCGTGGGGCAGACCGACCGTTTCGTGCGCTTCGCGGACCCGATGGAGGCCTGCCGCGGTGCCGACCTGGTGACCACCGACGTGTGGACCAGCATGGGTTTCGAGGCTGAGAACGACGAGCGGATGCGCGACTTCGCCGACTGGCGGGTGGACGCCGAGATGATGCAGGTCGCCCACCCCGACGCCGTCTTCATGCACTGCCTGCCGGCCCACCGGGGCGAGGAAGTCAGCGCCGACGTGATCGACGGCCCGCAGTCGGTTGTCTGGGACGAAGCGGAAAACCGCCTCCACGTGCAAAAGGCGCTGATGGAATTTCTCCTGATCGGCAAGGTCGAAAGCGACTGCGCCTGACGCGCGGCAAGAATTGATTCAAGACTCATCTACTCATTAGCGGAAAGCAGGACATGAGCGACGTAAAGAAAGCTGTGCTCGCCTACTCGGGCGGGCTGGACACCTCGGTGATCCTCAAGTGGCTGCAGGACACCTACCAGTGCGAAGTGGTCACCTTCACCGCCGACCTCGGCCAGGGCGAGGAACTCGAACCGGCCCGCGCCAAGGCGCTGCAGTTCGGCATCAAGCCCGAAAACATCTTCATCGACGATCTGCGCGAGGAGTTCGTCCGCGACTTCGTATTCCCGATGTTCCGCTGCAACACGGTCTATGAAGGCGAATACCTGCTCGGCACGTCCATCGCCCGTCCGCTGATCGCCAAGCGCCAGATCGAGATCGCCCGCGCCACCGGCGCCGACGCCGTCTCCCACGGCGCCACCGGCAAGGGTAACGACCAGGTCCGCTTCGAACTCGGCTATTACGCGCTGATGCCCGGCGTGAAGGTCATCGCCCCGTGGCGCGAATGGGATCTGCTGTCCCGCGAGAAGCTGCTGGCCTACGCAGAGAAGAACGGCATCCCCATCGAGATGAAGCACAAGCAGGGCGGCTCGCCCTACTCGATGGATGCCAACCTGCTGCACATCTCCTTCGAAGGCCGCCACCTCGAAGACCCCTCGGCCGAGGCCGAGGAGTCGATGTGGCGCTGGACCGCGTCCCCCGAAGCGGCGCCGGATGCCGCCGAATATGTCGATCTGGAGTTCGAGAAGGGCGATCTGGTCTCGATCAACGGCACGCGGATGAAACCGCACGAGCTGCTGGCCAAGCTCAACGAGCTCGGCGGCAAGCATGGCATCGGGCGTCTCGATCTGGTCGAGAACCGCTACGTCGGCATGAAATCCCGCGGCTGCTACGAAACCCCGGGCGGCACCATTCTGCTGCGCGCCCACCGGGCCATCGAATCGATCACCCTCGACCGCGAAGTCGCCCACCTCAAGGACGACCTGATGCCGCGCTACGCCAGCATGATCTACACCGGCTACTGGTGGTCGCCCGAGCGCCTCGCGCTGCAGGCGCTGATCGACCAGACCCAGCAGACCGTGAACGGCTGGGTGCGCGTCAAGCTCTACAAAGGCAACGTCATCGTCGTCGCCCGCGACTCGAAGACCGACTCGCTGTTCGATCCGACCATCGCCACCTTCGAAGACGACCAGGGCGCCTACAACCAGAAGGACGCCCACGGCTTCATCCGCCTGAACGCGCTGCGCATGCGCATCGCCGCCAACGCCAAGGCCAAGCGGGGCTGACGCGCCAGCAATGGATCCCAACGCGCCACTGCTGTTCGGGCTGACCGTCGCGGAGTTCGAGGACATCTCGCTCAAACTCTGCGTCGGCGGCCTGATCGCCTACATGATCTTCATCATCGGCCAGCTCGCCTGGGAATCCAAGGCGGGCAAGTACGGCGCGATCTGGATGTTCGTCGGTCTTGGTGTCGGCTTCATCGGCTTCATGGCCAAGGGCATCATCCAGAAGCTGCTCGGCATCGAATAACCTCTACCCGAATTCAACGCAATGACCCAATCGACCCAATTCGACGGCGTCTCCGTCGTCAAGCAGGCCAACGTCTATTTCGACGGCAAGTGCGTCAGCCACACCGTCCTGTTCGCCGACGGCAGCCGGAAGACCGTCGGCGTCGTGCTGCCCGCAAGTCTGACCTTCACCACCGGCGAGCCGGAGATCATGGAAACCGTGGCCGGCGCCTGCCGCTACCGCCTGAAAGGTGAAACCGGCTGGCAGACCTCGAAGGCTGGCGAGAGCTTCAAGGTGCCGGGCAACTCCAGCTTCGACATCGAAGTCACTGGCGAGCCCTACCACTACGTCTGCTACTTCGGCTGAGCGGGAACCGGTCATGCCGTCCTTCGACATCACCTCCGAAGTCGACATGGTGGCGCTGCGCAACGCGGTTGAGGGCGCCAATCGAAAGATCACCGGTCGCTACGACTTCAAGGGTAGCGACGCCCGCGTCGAACAGGCCGAAAAGTTGCTGACCCTCCACGGCGACAGCGACTTCCAGCTGGAACAGATGCTCGCCATCCTGCTCCCCGAAATGACCGCCAAGAAGATCGACGTCCGTTGCCTCAAGCATGGCGACGTGCAGAAGGTTGGCGGCAACAAGGTCAAACAGGAACTCACCGTCCGGGTCGGCATCGAGCAGGAGCAGTCCAAGAAGATCGTCAAGCTGATCAAGGACAGCAAGCTCAAGGTCCAGGCCAGCATCCAGGGCGAAGCCGTGCGGGTCAGCGGCGCGAAGCGCGACATCCTGCAAGACTGTATCACCCTGGTCCGCAAGGAAGTCGCCGACTATCCTTTGCAATATGGCAACTTCAGGGATTAATGGTCGGCGATGAACATCGCCTCGGTCGCCTCGACTTCGCAGGTGCAGGATGCGGTTTCGATCCTCATGCTGCGCAAGACACTGGATCAACAGCAGGCCAGTGCGGCACAACTTATCGCCGCATTGCCGCCACCGGTCGCCATGCCGGACCCGGCGGCAACGTTGGGCAGCAAGATCGATACGTTTGCCTGAAATCTGCTACGGGTCGTGTGCGACCTCAACGAAGAAACCAGCTCCGGCTGGTTTCTTTTTTTGTGCGGACGGCTTGAGGCGGAGCTTCCCTCCCGACAGGAGACGAACGGCACCTGAACGGCGGAGCAGGGGAGGGGCGGGCAACTGTGGCAGAATGCGCCGGGACTTTCCTTCCGTCGGACGAATGGCGAAACGGTTTTGTGGCTTTGACAGACGCCTCGGTCGCATCGGCCGGGCATGCGCTTGCGGGCTGCTCCTGGCGATCGCGGCCAGCGCCAGCCAGGCTACCGAGGTGGTTCTCGCCGGAGTCTTTCCCGGCAAGGCGCTGATCGTCGTCAACGGCGGCGCGCCCCGGGCTGTCGGCGTCGGAAGCGGGACGCCGGAAGGCGTCCGGATCATCGGCGTGGACGGCGACAGCGCGACGGTCGATGTCGACGGCCGTCGCCTCCGTTTGGTCGTCGGGCAGCATGCCGTCAATGTCGTCGCCGCCGGCGCCGCGGAGCGCACGCCGACGATCACGATCCAGGCCGACGGACGCGGACAGTTCCGCACCGCGGGGACGATCAACGGCGCCGCCGTGCAGTTCATGGTCGACACCGGCGCCACGTTCGTCTCCCTCGGGCGCAGCGATGCGCTGAAGGCCGGGGTGGATTTCACAAAAGGAGAACCGGCGATGATGCAGACTGCCAACGGCGTGATCCGCGCGTGGCGCGTCGTGCTCGATACGGTCCGCGTCGGCAATGTGACGCTGCGCAACGTCGATGGTGTCGTGCAGGCCAACGACATGCCGTTTGCGCTGCTCGGCATGAGCTTCCTCAACCGCATGGAGATGCGTCGCGACGGCACGGTGCTGCTGTTGCGACAACGTTATTGATCGGACGGACGAACGATGAAAGCAGTCCTGCCTCCCCGTCACACCCCGGTCGCCGAATGGCTGCGAAGCTGTTTTGCAGCCGGCCCCGGTGGCACCTCGCCGGAGGAAGACGGCGTTCCTCCCGGCCCTCTGCGGGCGGCTGCGGTGCTGGTCCCGATCGTCCTGCGCGAACCGGAACCGACGCTGCTCCTGACGCGCCGCACCGATCATCTCCACCATCACCCCGGCCAGGTCAGCTTCCCCGGGGGACGCGTCGAGGAACACGACACCTCGCCGGTCGACACCGCGCTGCGGGAAACCGAAGAAGAGATCAGCCTCAACCGCGGCCACGTCGAACTGCTCGGCTGCCTGCCCCAGTACCGGACGGGAACCGGCTTCGACGTCACCCCCGTCGTCGGTCTGGTCACGCCGCCGTTCGAACTGACCCTCGATGCCTTCGAAGTGGCCGAGGCGTTCGAAGTCCCGCTGTCCTTTCTTCTGGACGAGGCAAACCACCAGCGTCACTCGGCATTCATCCGCGGCAAGCGTCGCGAATACTACGCCATGCCTTACGGCGACTACTTCATCTGGGGGGCCACCGCCGGCATGATCGTCAGCCTGCACCGATTCGTGTCGCGCTGAGCGAACGGCATTTGTGTTGAGTCCGTTTGATGGTATCGTGAGCTTCCCCCAATAGGCTTGAACACCGAGAGCTTCCAAAAGCTCCCCGCCGCATGACCCTGTTTTCGCTGATCGTCGCACTGCTCATCGAGCAACTCCGCCCGCTTTCCGTCGCGCGTTTCGTTCAGACTCCGCTGAAGGCTCTGGCGCGCTTTCTCGAGGATCGCTTCAACGACGGCGAGGCGCGGCACGGTGCGGTGGCGTGGTGGGTCGCGATCCTGACCATCTGCTTTGCGTCGGCACTGATCCATTTCGTGCTGTATCACCTTCATCCGGCGCTGGCCGTACTTTTCAATATCGGCGTGCTCTACCTGACCATGGGTTTCCGTCAGGTAAGTCATTTCTTCACCGACATCCAGCTGGCACTGCAGATGGGCGAGCTGCCCCGCGCGCGTCAGCTGATCGGCGAATGGCGGGGCCGCTCCCACGACGAATCGAGTTCCAGCGAAGTCGCCCGCCTGGCCATCGAGGAGGCGCTGGTTGCGGCACACCGCAATGTGTTCGGCGTGATCTTCTGGTTCATACTTCTACCCGGCCCGAGCGGGGCCCTGCTGTATCGACTGGCGCGCTTTCTCGACGACGAGTGGAGCGGCGCCCGCGGGCCGGACTTCGGTGAATTCGGCCGCTTCGCCCAGAAGGCTTTTGCGGTCCTCGACTGGATTCCGGTACGCCTCAGTGCCGCTGCGTTCTCGATCGTCGGCGACTTCGAGGACGGCGTGTACTGCTGGCGCGCGCAGGCAAACCAATGGACCGACAAGGCTTCCGGTATACTGCTGGCCAGCGGCGGCGGCGCCCTCGGCGTCCGCCTCGGCATGCCGATTCGCGAATCCGGCGAAGTGGTTGAACGTCCCGAAATGGGCATCGGTGATGATGCCGACGCCCATTTCATGCAGAGCACTATCGGCTTGGTCTGGCGAACGCTGGTGCTGGTGTTTCTTGTGCTGGCACTGCTGAGCGTTGCGAAGATGGGTTGGTAATTTCAAGCAGCAATTGAGAGGAGGAAAAACATATGGCTACTCGTGAAGTTGTGGTTCTGAGCGCAGTCCGTTCCGCTATCGGCGCTTTTGGCGGCTCCCTTGCCGATTTCGATAGCAGCGAGCTCGCCGGCATCGTGATGAAGGAAGCCGTTGCCCGGTCGAACGTCGATCCCCAATTGATCAACTACGTCACCGTCGGCACCACCATGCCGACCGATTCCCGCTACGCCTATGTCTCGCGCGTCGCCTCCATCCAGGCCGGCCTGTCGATGGATTCCGTGGCGATGCAGGTATCCCGCCTGTGCGCCTCCGGCCTGCAGGGCATCGTGACCACCGCCCAGAACATCCTGCTGGGCGACTCCGACTACGGTATCGGCGGCGGCGTCGAAGTGATGTCCAAGGCGGCCTACATGCTGCCGGCGCTGCGCACCGGCGCCCGCATGGGCGACACCAAGGCCATCGACTCGATGGTTGCCGTGCTGACCGACCCGTTCGGCGTCGGCCACATGGGTATCACCGCCGAGAACCTGGCGACCAAGCACGGCATCAGCCGTGAAGAGCAGGACGCCTTTGCCGTCGAATCGCAGCGCCGCGCCGCGGCCGCCATCGACGAAGGCCGCTTCAAGTCGCAGATCGTCCCGATCGTCAAGCAGACCCGCAAGGGCGACGTGGTGTTCGACACCGACGAACATCCGAAGCGCGGCACGACGATGGAGTCGCTGGGCAAGATGAAGCCCGCCTTCAAGAAGGACGGCACGGTCACCGCCGGCAACGCTTCCGGCATCAACGACGGTGCGGCCTTCTTCGTGCTGGCCGATGCCACCATCGCGGCCAATGCCGGCCACAAGCCGATCGCCCGCCTGGTGTCCTACGCCGTCGCCGGCGTGCCGAACGACATCATGGGCGAAGGTCCGATCCCGGCCACCCGCCTGGCACTCAAGAAGGCCGGCCTGACCCTCGACCAGATGGACGTCATCGAGTCGAACGAAGCCTTTGCGGCCCAGGCTCTGGCGGTGTCCAAGGTGCTCGGCCTGGATCCGGCCAAGACCAACCCGAACGGCGGCGCCATCGCCCTCGGCCACCCGGTTGGCTGCTCCGGCGCCTTCATCGCCACCAAGGCCCTGTACGAACTGCAACGCACCGGCGGCCGTTATGCGCTGGTGACGATGTGCATCGGCGGCGGCCAGGGTATTGCGACGGTCTTCGAGCGGATCTGACCCGGACTCCTGCCCAGTCAAGGCCCTGCCATCCGGCAGGGCCTTTTTCATGCATCTCTCGGAAACGCAATAAAGCACTTGTCAACGGAATAGGGTTTCCCATACAATCCATGGCTTTACTGCATTTCTTTCAGGATTACTAAAAGATGGCCAACTCGGCACAAGCCCGTAAGCGCGCCCGTCAAGCTGTCAAGGCCCGCGCCCTCAACATGAGTCTGCGTTCGCGCCTGCGCACCGCCATCAAGGCTGTCCGCAAGGCAATCAGCGGCGGTGACAAACAAGCTGCACAGCAGGTCTTCGTCGCTTCGCAGCGCACGATCGACAGCATCGCTGACAAGAAGATCATTCACAAGAACAAGGCAGCCCGTCACAAGAGCCGCCTCTCCGCCGCCATCAAGTCGATGGGTGTCGCGGTAGCCGCTTAAATCCGGCTTGTTCGGGTTTGCCCAGGTGTCGTTTCGATACCTGGCGGCAGCATAAAAAAAGGATCGCAACTGCGGTCCTTTTTTTATGCGCATCAGAAAGTCACGAGCGAATCCACACTTCGCCCGCCACACCGCTCCGAAGCCGACGGCAAAAATGCATGCATCTCTGTGACCTGCTTCGGAGGCGGCGCCACTGCGTCCCTTGACATCGCGAATTTTGGCGCGTTATATAACCGATACGCAATTGAGGCTTGTGCGTGAGCACGCGCATCGCACCGGCATTCGAGGTCAAAGTTTCCTGTTTGTTAAATTCCATAACGAGGGGGCTACAGTGAACAAATCCGAACTGATTGATCAGATTGCTGCCGATGCCGATATTCCGAAAGCAACTGCAGGCCGCGCGCTCGATGCGGCGGTGTCCGCCATCAAACAGGCCCTCAAAAAGGGGGGGAGCGTGACGCTGGTCGGGTTCGGCACCTTCCATGTGGGCAAACGCGCTGCGCGAACGGGCCGCAATCCACGAACCGGAGCGACGATCAAAATCAAATCCGCCAAGATTCCGAAATTTAGGCCTGGCAAAGGCCTGAAGGATGCTCTAAACTAATGGGCTGTTGCTTTCATCGATTCTGGTTTTCCAGACTGCGGTGATCGCAGGTTAAGCAAGGGTGCTTAGCTCAGTTGGTAGAGCGTCGCCCTTACAAGGCGAATGTCGGCGGTTCGACCCCGTCAGCACCCACCACCTCGAACAGGTGAGCAATAAGT
>SSSX01000189.1 GCA_015657735.1 Zoogloeaceae bacterium | reverse complement strand
TGGCGACATCGTTGTTGCCCGCGACAGGCTGACCCCGGACACCGCCAATGAAACGCTGAAACAGGCCCGGAAGCTGCGCAAAGCCTTTGGCAATCTGGCCGCCATCGACTTCTTTCCCGGCGAGGCGCAAAAGCAGGCCGATGAAGCCTTGCGTGACCTGGAGCAGCGAGCGGCCTGGGCCTTGTCGCCTGACGAACCGCATCCCGTCGATCAGGCTGTTGCCCGCCTCAACCTCGCGGACTACCAGGGGCGTACATGGGCAACCCGGCGGCGGCCCTGGGTGGACCGGCTGGCCAGCGCCTGGCTGATTCGCCGCTTCATCGACCCCGGGGCCACCATTCTCTGGCTGACATCGCCCGGCGACTGCCCGCCCGATGCGCTGGGCTTCGACTTCGATGGCGCGACCTTTACCCATATTGGTGCGCGGGTCAGTTTTGAAGTGCTGCTGGCCAGCTTCGGGCTTGAAACGGCCGCGCTGCAACGCTTCGGCGCGCTGGTGCATTTCCTCGACGTGGGCGGCGTGCAGCCGCCCGAGGCCGCGGGCATCGAAAGTGCGCTGGCCGGCCTGCGCGACACCATCACCGACGACGACCCGCTTCTCGCGCTGGCCGGCAACATTTTCGACGGACTCCTGGCCTCTTTTGAGAAAGGCCCGAAATCATGAACAGCCTGACAGCCAAACCCGAAGCACTGGATACCCAACCGGCTGAAGTCAGCTTCTGGCAGGCCTTCCTGTTCTGGCTGAAGCTCGGTTTCATCAGCTTTGGCGGCCCGGCCGGGCAGATTGCCATCATGCATCAGGAGCTGGTCGAACGCCGGCGCTGGATTTCGGAACGGCGCTTTCTGCACGCGCTCAACTACTGCATGGTGCTACCCGGCCCTGAAGCGCAGCAGTTGGCCACCTACATCGGCTGGCTGATGCACCGAACCCGGGGTGGCATCGTCGCCGGCGGGCTCTTCGTGCTGCCCTCGCTGTTCATCCTGATTGGCTTGTCGTGGGTTTATGTCGCCTTCGGGGAGATGCCGCTGGTCGCGGGTCTGTTCTACGGCATCAAGCCGGCGGTGACGGCCATCGTCGTCCACGCCGCGCATCGCATCGGTTCGCGCGCGCTGAAGAACAACGTGCTGTGGGCCATCGCCGCGGCCTCGTTCGTGGCCATCTTCGCGCTCGATGCCCCGTTCCCGGCCATCGTCGCGGTTGCCGCCGCGATGGGCTATTTTGGCGGTCGTATCGCGCCGGACACGTTCAAGGCCGGTGGCGGCCATGGCAAGGCAGACAAATCGTTCGGGCGCGCGCTCATCGACGACGATACGCCAACACCCGAGCACGCCCGCTTCGCGTGGAGCAAACTGGTCAAGGTGGCGCTCATCGGCGGCCTGCTGTGGCTGGTACCGATGGGCATGCTCACGGCCAGCTACGGCTGGGACCATACGCTGACGCAGATGGGCTGGTTCTTCACCAAGGCGGCACTGCTGACCTTCGGTGGCGCCTACGCCGTCCTGCCCTACGTGTATCAGGGCGCCGTCGGAAACTACGGCTGGCTGACGCCGACGCAGATGATCGACGGCCTGGCGCTCGGCGAAACGACGCCGGGGCCGCTCATCATGGTCGTCACCTTCGTGGGTTTCGTCGGTGGCTACCTCAAAGCGGTGTTCGGCCCGGACAGCCTGTTCCTGGCCGGCGCGGTGGCCGCCACGCTGGTGACCTGGTTCACCTTTCTGCCGTCCTTCGTCTTCATCCTGATGGGCGGCCCTTTCATCGAGACGACCCACAACGACCTGAAGTTTACGGCGCCGCTGACCGCCATCACGGCCGCGGTGGTGGGCGTCATCCTGAACCTGGCGCTGTTCTTCGGCTACCACGTGCTGTGGCCGAAGGGTTTCGCGGGCACCTTCGAGTGGGTGTCGGCACTCATCGCGCTGGGCGCCGCGCTTGCGCTGTTCCGCTTCAAGGCGAACGTCATCCACGTGATTGCCGGCTGCGCGGTCATCGGCCTGCTGGTCAAGACCTTGCTGTGAACAGCAATCAGCGAACTGCGCGGTGGAGCGCCTTTGTCATGGAGGTGGTAAGCCGTAGGCATTCGCTCATGCGGCTTCAGGCGGACGACGTGCCGAAAATGCAAATTGAAGTCTTTGTTGGCATTGCCTGCCGCTCAATGTGGAAAGCGAATGGAGAACCTGGTTGAGCCGTTCTCGGATGTTACCGAGACCTCGCCACCATGGGCCTGGA
>SSSX01000188.1 GCA_015657735.1 Zoogloeaceae bacterium | reverse complement strand
GCGGGTGTGGCGGACCATCGGCTGGCCGTCCACTTCGAGCATTTCCCACGGCAGGTTGGCGGTGGCGTCGTCGACCATCAGGATCAGGTTGCTGGCCTGGCGGGCGGCGGCCTTGAAGTCGAGCGGCACGAGCAGCTGGAAGAGGGTGTTGCCGAACCCCGCCTCGGGCGAATAGAGCGTCGGTCCGGGGCCGTTGAAGCTGCTGTCGCAGAGTTTTTCGACCAGGCCGGGCTGGCGCAGCTGGACGACGCTTTCGGCGCGCGCCTTGTCGCTCATGTAGACGAACCTGAGGTGGTTGGCGTAGCGCAGTGAGGGGGCTTCGTCGAGGCCGGTGAGAGGCGGCAGGTGGCCGTCGGCGAGTGTGTCGCCACAACCGTAGACGCGCAGGATCTGGCGCAGGCTTTGCGGCGGGATCGGCGACTGGAAGCGCGGGGTGTAGCAGTCGGCGCTGCAGTGGCTGTCGTCGCGGTCGGCGTCGCAGATCACCAGGCGCGGCCAGTAGTCGGTGAACGGCGAGACGCTGAGGCGCTGGCGCACGCCTTCGCCGAAGGCGAGTTCGTCGGCGCTGTCGAGCTGCTGGTCGAGGCGCTGGAGTTCGCTTTTCAGCGTGGTGCCGAGCTGGCTGACGGCGTAGGCCGCCGAGATCGCGGTGTCGCGGAAGACCTCGACGATCTGCAGTTCGGCGACGCGGGCCTGGCGCGGGTTGGACGGCATGGCGCCGCCGGCGGCGCTGCCGTCGCGGAAATCGCGGTTGGCCAGCAGCACGCCGAGCACCACCGCCTTGACGGCGGCGGCGACGTCGAGCTGCATGCCGGAGTTCGAGCCGATCAGCAGGCTGGCGAGCTTGAGGCGCAGCTCCGGATCGGCGTCGGCGGCGGGTGCCGGGGTGGCGGCCAGTTCCTCGCCGTAGCGGTCGGCGGCGTGCAGCAGGTAGCGCAGCACGCCGCTGCGCACGGCTTCGGTGACGCCGTCGGTGGACAGCTTGCCCATTTCGCCGAGGCCGACCACCACCGCGCCGCGTCCGCTGTGGCGCAGGCGTTCTTCGGGGGTGCGCGGCATCAGCACGATGGTCGCGTTGCCGAACTCGCCGGAGTGGATGCCCAGCCGCTGGCGCTGGCTGAGGGCGCCGTCGACCAGATGGCGGTCGATGACGCCTTCGGCGGCGGCGATCGGGTCGCCGCGGTAATGGCCGCACAGGATGGGAATCTGCACGAAGCGCAGGTCCATCGCGGTGACTGCAACCTGCAGCGTGCGCTTGCGGCCTTGCGCCGGGCTGCGGCGCAGGCGGCCGCCGAGCAGGCGGGCGGTGGCTTCGGGGGCGGAGGGGTAGCCGGCCGGCGGTCCGGCGCGGTAGGTGCGCACGGTGGCGGCGCCGTCGCCGCGGCTGACCGGCAGCGCCGACAGCTTGCGCGGGCTGCCGCGGGTCAGCAGGGCGAGGATGTCGTCGAAATATTTTTCGGTGCTGGTGAGCCCCATGTGGTCGACCGGCATCAGCCATTTGCGGTCGGGCGGCAGGTCGGGCAGGTGGCCGGAGGCCCAGGTCACCGAGCCGTCGCCTTCGGGGGTGCCGCGCAGCGCGAGACCGACGGGCCGGCCGTCGGCGCCGGGCTGGTCGATGAGGCCGCAGGGCGTGTTGTCGCTCTGGCCGAAGACGTAGGCGATGCGTTCCGGCGCCTGGCGCACCCAGGCCGTGTCGGCGATCGAGGCCCAGAAGGCGGCGGCTTCCTGCAGCAGCGCGTCGCGGGGTTTGCCGCACAGCTGGCGACCGAACCACGCGTCGTTGTTGACGGCGGCCAGCGCCTCCCAGGTGGCCGGGGCGTAGTAGTCGCGGACGGCGGTGTTGCCGGTGTCGGGGAAGTCGGGGGCCGGCAGCAGGTGCACGGCGCCCGGGAAGCCGGCGACGATGTCGAGGATCGCCTGCATGTCGTGGCGCAGATCGAGCCGGGCCAGGGTGCGGATGGTGTCGGACTGGCCGAGCAGGGTTTCGACGAACAGGTGGGAGCCGTGGTTGGGGGTGCCGAGCATCACCAGACGGCTGCCGTCGCGGGCGACGATGGCGTCCCACAGGGTTTTGTCGGCGCTGAAGGCGGCGCGCACCACGAGCCCGCCCATGCTGTGCGCGAGGATGCGCAGCGGCGTGTCGGGGTCGTCGGCGAGGGCCTGACGCAGCCGCGCGGCAAGCAGGGTGCCGAGGCTGGCGATGGGCTGGCGCCAGTCGTAGGCGAAGCGCACGAGCTTGTGGCTGGCCTCGAGGTGGCGGGCGAGTTTGCCGTAGGCCAGCTCGACCAAGTCGTCGGGCGCGACGACCCTGGCGTCGGTGTCCATCGCGATGCGGGCGAGGCGGCCGCGGGCGAGGCCGAGCGGGTCGAGCCAGATGCGCTCGCCGTCGGCGGCAAGGTGGCTGCCCATGATGCCGGGGAGGTAGACCAGCACCGCCGCGGGCGCCTGCCCGGCGCCGCGGCTGGCGGTGGATTGGGTGGCTTGGGGCGGCGGGTCGAGTTCGGGCAGGGCCGGCGTGGCCCATTCGGCGAGTGTGGCCGGTTCGGCCTCGCTGAGCCAGCGGTGCACCGCGGCGGGCAGCGGACGGCCGTCGGCGGTGGTGGTGTCGTCGCGGAAGTAGCGGAAGTGGTTGACGTTTTCGCCCTGGACGAAGATCGCCCGGGCGCGGGCCTTGTCGGCCAGGCCGCCGTACATCGAGGCGGTGTCGACGACGAGGTCGTTGTCGGCGCGGTCGAAGAACATCCAGTCGGTGAACAGTGCGCCGAGGCGTTTGACCAGGCCGCCGCCCTCGACGTCGCCGGCGATCAGCGCCATCGCCAGCCCCGGACGGCTGGGCGCCGACGCGAGCAGCATGCCCAGCGGGGCGTCGGGCAGCATGGCTTCGATGCCGGGCAGGAGCTGGGGCTGCAGGCGGCGGGCGGCGATCTCGAGGACGATGCGGGTCAGCACCGCCAGACCCTTGTCGGTGGCCAGCCTGGCGTCGGCGGCGGCGCGCGGGCCGGAGTTGGCTGCCGCCATGCCGGCGGCGGCCCAGCTGCCGACGCGGCGCACCAGCGCGAGCAGGCCAGACAGGAAGATGTCGAGGTTGTCACCGAGCAGCGCCGTGCCCCGCGCGGGGCAGGCGACGCGCACGTAGCGCTCGATACGCAGGGCCTTGCGGCGCAGCAGCTGGACGAGCTCGGCGAGCTTGGCCTGCTCCTGGTCGGCGAAGCGGTCGAGTTCGGCCTGGGTGTGCGGATCGGGGGCGTTGTTGAGGCGCTCCTGCGGGCGCGGGCGGTAGGCCGCGATCAGCGGCGTCAGCGTGGCGTCGTCGGCGGCGTCGAGGCACAGCAGGTCGCCGACCAGGCCGCCGCGCGAGTGGGTGACGAGGGCGATCCGCGCGCCTTTCGGCAGCACGCGGGCGAGGGCCAGCGCGTTGTCGATGGGGCTCTCGGAGAAGCTGTGGTGCTCGAAGCCGAACAGGCGGCCTTCGAAGTGGTCGACCAGCTGCGTCCAGCTGCGGCTGGCGGGCAGTTCGCCGAAGGCACCGAGGGTGTGCGAGCCGGTGCCGTGGATGAAGATCAGGCCGGGCTTGTCGGCGAGCTGCTTGAGGGCCGCGTCGTCGTCGGCGAGGCGGGCGTGCTTGTCGAGGGCGCCGCCGCGCCATGGGTAGAGGCCCGGCGGGGTGGGGCGGCGCTCTTCGATGGCCCACACGATGGCGCGGGCGCCGGCAGCCGAGGTGGCGGCAACGTCGATGTCGTCGACGGTGCTGCCGGTGAGTTCGGCGAATTTGTCGCGCGCCTCGCCGGCGAAAGGCGTCGTGCCCAGTGCGAGGGCGGTGACCTTGCGCCAGATCCATTCGCCGGTGCCGCGGTTGGCGGCGTCGTGCGGGGTGAGGGCGGCGAGGTCGAGGCTGCCGTCGACGCCGCGCAGTTCGGGGCGGCTGCGGGCGAGCTCGGCGAGGCGTTCGGCGAGGGCGTCGGCGCGGATGAAGACGGTGGTGCCGTCGGCGGCCTCGAGGGCCAGCAGGCGGGTGTCGGCGGCGAGGTCGACCGGCTGCTGGCCGGCGTCGCTGCGGTTGGGGGCGGAAAGGCTCCAGCTGTGGGTGGCGACCACATCGGCGAGCAGTGCGTCCGGGGCGCCGTCGCCGCCCCGGCTGCCGCTGCCGGCCAGTCCGGCGGGCAGGGGCGTGCGCGGATCGGCGGGGGCTGCGGTGACGAGGAGCCGGAGAGTGGCGGGAGCGGTCACGGGGGGACTCCTGGGCGGGGAGCGGGCCGCGGCCGGCACGCCGACCGGGGCAGGGGGGCTGCCGCCGATCGGCCGGCGGCAGGGGGTGCGGGAATCAGGCGAAAAATCAGGCCAACAATCAGGCGAAGACTTTCCAGGCGCGGGCCGTGCGGCTGCCGAAGAGCTGCGGGTTTTGCGGCAGCTGGTTGGTGGGGAGGTAGGTCGGCGTGATCTTCTTGAACCAGTCGGCGTAGCTGGCGCCGGCCGGCAGCGCGGCGAGGGCTTTCAGCGCGTAGTAGGTGAAGGCGCCGTTGGGGCGGCCCTTGAAGCTGGTGTCCCAGCTGAACTGGGTGTCGGTGCAGCCGGCCATCAGCAGGTCGCCGCCGCTGCGGGTGAGGCCGCTGACCACCGGCAGCTTGCCGGCTTTCGGGGCGGGGACGTCTTCGGGCTTCATCCACACGCTGGGCGGCAGGAAGCGGGCCCGCGGCAGGCCGGGGTCGAGGTCGCTGTCGTCGCCGCGGGTGACGCTGCCCGAGTGACAGCTGTCGGAGAGCAGCAGCACCCGCACGCCGGCGGCGTGGTTGGCGAAGATCGGGGCGATCTCGTCGTCGAGCAGCACCTTGCCGGCGCCGATGTCCCATGGGCACAGGGCTTCGTCGCGGCCGTCGGGTTCGTCGCCGTTCTGGTCGGGCACCCAGGTGCCGTGGCCGGAGTAGGTGATGACGACCGTGTCGCCCTTGGCAGCGCCGGAGATCAGGCCGGACATGGCGGCGACCATCGCGGCCTTGGTGGCCTGGGCGTCGATCAGCTTGGTGACGGTGAAGCCGCGGGCGGTCAGCGCCGCGGCCCAGTCGGTGGCGTCATTGACGCAGCCGGAAAGGTCGTTCTGGGTGCCGGGGTAGTCGTTGATGCCGATGCACAGCGCTTTCTTGCTCATGGTCGATCTCCTTGCCGGTGGGGGCGGCTGCGCGCACGCGGACGGCAGCCGGGGATGCTGACACGGGTTCAGTGATCAGTTAAGCAGAGCGCTATGAAAGGTCAATGACAATCCGGTGGAACGTTGACGCCGCGACGGAAAATGCCGGTGCGGTTCAGGCGCGCGGGGTGGCGGCGAGCTGGCGCAGCGCCTCGACCTGATCGAGGATCGGCTGCGGGATGGGCCGCCGCCCGGCCAGCATGGCGCGCACCAGTTCTGCGTTGGCGGCCACTTCGGGCTGGTCGGGCAGGCCGTCAACGGGCGGTGCGCCGCCTTCTTCGGCCGGGTAGGCGACGCTCGCGATGCCGTTGGCGAAGGCTTCGAGGCGCGGCCGGCGGCGCGGATTGGCGAAGCCTTCGCCTTCGGTGCCGCGCAGCAGCAGCGCGACGCCGCCCTGCGCGACGAGGTGGGCGTGCATGCGTTCGAGGTATTCGGGGTGGGTCACCGGAACGACGCGCACGCTGTGGCCGGGGGCCGGGTCGAGGAGCTTGGCGAGGGTGTGGGCGCTGTTGCGCACGCCCAGGCGCGGGCGCAGGGCGAGGAGCGGATCGAGGCCGGGAGCGAGGGCGTCGAGCGGCAGGCAGGCCAGCTGGCGGGCGGCCAGCTGGGCTTCGGCCGCGGCGAGGTCGGCGGCGGGGTGGATGTCGAGGGCGGCCAGCAGTTCGAAGGGGCTGACCCGGCTGTCGAAGTCGTGGCGGCCCTGGATCAGCACCGGCACACCGGCGCGCGCCAGCAGCAGGGCGACCAGCGGCATCAGGTTGGCCTGGCGGCGGGCGCCGTTGTAGGTGGGCAGCACGACTAGGCGCGGGCCGGCCGGCACGGCGATGTGCGCCGTGCGGGCGTCGAGGGCGCGCTGGAAACCGAGGAGCTCGTCGCGGGATTCGGCCTTGATGCGCATCGACAGGATGATCGCGCCGAGTTCCAGATCGGGTACGCGGCCGTCCATCATGTCGCCGAACAGGGATTCGGCCTGGTCGGCGGTGAGGGGTTTGGAGCCTTTCGGCCCGCGGCCGATTTCCTTGATGAAGGGAGCGTAGGACATGGTGGCAGGGGGCAGGATGGAAACCCGCCGAGTGTAGCGGATGCGGCTGGCCGGCGTGGGTTGCGACTTTCCTTTGTTTTCCGCAGTTGCGCGGGCTATCTTGCCCTTGACGGCACCGCAGGGGCGGAGCGCCGCGGACGATCGACCAGGGAGAATGCAGATGCCGAGCAAAGCCGTGACCGCCGCGATGGCGGGTGCCACCTATCTCGAGCTGAATGGCCAGGTGCTGCCGCTGGTGGC
>SSSX01000187.1 GCA_015657735.1 Zoogloeaceae bacterium | reverse complement strand
GCTGACCATGGCGACGCCGCCGGCGCATCGGGGCGGCGCCGGCGATCCGTTGGCCCTGGGCCAGTTGCATACGTACGCTTCCGGACTGGAAGTGACCGAACCTTGTCAGGTAAACGCCCTGGCGGAATTGCCGCCGGGTCGTCTCGATCCGCTGGCCACCCAGATTTCCTCGCTATTTCCCCTGGCCGACCTCTGGCGCCGGGGGTCTCCCTGGCGGGACCCCGCGGGGGCTGCGGTACGCCCCAGTCTCGCCGGGTACGACAAGGACAAGGCGCGTGCGCTGATGGCGGGCCTCATCACTGCCCGTGATGCGGCGACTGCGTTGGAACAGGCGTTGACGGCAGCCGCGCTGCCGCCGGGCGAGACCGGGCACAACTTGCTGAAAGGTGCGGCCAAAGGCCTGTCAGCCGCGCTCGATTCGCGGAAGTGGCGAGATATCGCGGCGGGCCGGGATGCGTTCGTCGCGCTGCTGGCCAGGGATAAGAAACTTGAAACCGTCGAACGTACCCAGCCTGCCTGGCATGCGCTCATCGATTCCCGTGCGCAGCGCGGCGATGCCAGCCGTGCGCGCTGGTTTGCGGAACTGGTCGCGGCTTTGGCCGCGCAACCGGAAGGCGCTGGCAAGCTGATGGAACTCAGCCGGCTCTGGCGTGAGCAGGAAGCCGCCCTGGAGCCCTTTGCCGGGCCAGTTGGATTTTCCATCGATCCCGTGTTTGCGCAGGCACTGGCCGAGGTTCGCATCCGCGTCGACGGCGTGACGCGTTTTCTGAGTCCGACCTGGTGGCGCGCCCGGAAAACCGTGCGTGCCAGTCTTGCCGCGCAGTGGCCGGAGATGGCCGCTGCGCCGATGGACCGCGCTTTGCTGGCCCGTATCGACAGCAGAGCGGCAGCGGCGCAGTGCTGGCGGGGCCTGGCCGATGCGATGGAGTGGCTGGCTTGCGCCCGACGGCCTGCATCGCTGGTGGAAGCCCGCGCCTGGCTTGCGGCGGTCATGGCGCTCATCGGCCCTGCCCGGGCGGTCGCCGCTTGCCGTGCCGACATGCAGGCCCTCGGTGTCTGGCGCGCCGCACCCGGGCCGGAGGTCGTCGCCGCGTGGGACCACGCGGCGGAAAGCTGGAACGACTGGCATCACCGCGCCCAGGCGCTGCGGGCCCCGGCGGTCGCCCTGGACGCCGAGCAAACCGCGCTACGCACACTCAATGCCTGGCCCGAGCGATGGAACGACGACACGGCGGCGGCATGGGATCAGCGGATCGACTGCCTGCATGCCACAGCCACGGCGATGGCCAACCTTGCCTCCGCCGTTGCGCCGATCCGTACGGTTGTGCCCTGGCTGCCCGGCTTGCCAACGGCACAATATCTCGGACAGCTTGTCGAAGCCTGGCGTCGTGACGCCAGCCGCCTGGTCGGCGCCGACCGGCAACTGATGGCGGCGCAGGCGATGGTACGTGAGGCCGAGATCCTGCCGCCCCATCTTGCGGACGGCAAGGAATTCGACAGCGCCGACGCCTGGGCAGACGGGGTCCGCAAGATCTGGACGCGGGCCTCGATCGCTTCGATTGAAAACCATCACTCCGATCTGTCCATTCTCGATCAAGCAAGCGGCACGCGGTTGTCCGCCGATGAAGCCAGGCTCGCCGCACTGCACGATGAACAACGCCGCCTCGCCGTGCAGTCGATCCTCGCCCGGCAAGACGACTCACCGCTGCTCCAGGCCGCCCCGGCAGAAAAAGGCGCACGGCGGACGCCGGAACAGGCGACGCGCGAAGCGATCCTGCGAGAGGCCAGGAAGCAGCGCAACATCCTGCCTTTGCGGGGATTCGTGCGGCGCTTCTGGGACAAGGGCCTGCTCGACGCGCTCCCGGTCTGGCTGCTCTCGCCGGAAACCGCAACCTTGCTCTTCCCCCGTGCGCCGGTGTTCGATCTGGTGATTTTCGACGAAGCGTCGCAATGCACCGTCGAAAACGGACTCCCGGTGCTGATGCGTGCCCGCCGCGCCGTGATCGCTGGAGATGAGCGGCAGATGCCGCCGAGCAACTTCTTCAAGGCCGGCGACGATGCCGATGAAGATCTGAGTGAAAGCGGCATCGAAGCCCGCGAGATGTTCGATGCCGAATCCTTGCTGGTTCTGGCCCGTCATCGCACCCGGCGCATGGGGCTGTCCTGGCATTACCGTTGCCGGCACGAAGAATTGATTGCCTTTTCCAATCACGCCATCTACGGCGGCGAGTTGAATACGATTCCTTCCACGGTAAGCCGGCTGGCGCCCGCGGCGGTTCATTGGCTTGATGTTGCGGATGGAAGCTACGACAACGGCGCCAACCTACCCGAAGCGCGGACGGTGATCGATCAGGTGGAGCACTTGTTGCAACGCCCCGACAAACCTTCGCTGGGGATCGTCACCTTCAATCTGACCCAGCGGCGCGCCATCCTCGACGAGATCGATCGCCGCGTCAGCGCCGATGCCGGCTTTGCCGAACTCTGGTTGCGCGCCAATGCCGTACCCCGTATCGACGACCGGCCGTTCGTGAAGAACCTTGAGAGCGTGCAGGGCGACGAGCGCGACGTCATCATTTTTTCGCTGGGATACGCGCCCGTCGAACGGACCCGCCGCAACGGCCAGACGGAACGCTACGTTCCGGCCCGCTTCGGCCCTCTGGGTCAGCGCGGCGGCGAGCGCCGGCTCAACGTCGCGGTGTCGCGCGCCAAACAGGAAATTTTTGTCGTCGCCTCGTTCGAGCCGCACATGCTCTCGGTGGCGCGCAGCAAACACGATGGCCCCCGGCTCTTCAAGGGATTTCTCCAGTTTGCCCATCAGCTTGCCGCCGGCCAGCGCAACCAGGCGGAGCAGACCTTGAAGGCGGCAGGAGGGACTGCCGCGCGGTTGCGCCACCCCGATTCGGGCAGTCTGCCGGCGTCGTGGGTGCCGCTCAATGCGCAGCTTGCCCTGGCCCTGGATGCACTTGGCATTCAGTGCGAGCTCGATGTCGGCACTTCCGATTTCCGGGTTCCGCTCGCAGTCGTCGATCCGGACACACCGCAGCGTTACCGGCTCGGCATCCTGTTCGATGAAGCCGTCTCCGCCGAGTCGGTATTCGAACGCCACGTGCACATCCCGAATGTCCTCGTCAGTCGTGGCTGGAAACTCCTGCGAATTTCCAGCCGTGAGTGGGATGGCAATCGCGCGCAGGTGCTGGCCGCGATCCGCACGGCGCTTGGCGATCGAAGCTGCCCCATGAGATTCGATGTTCCCGAGGCGGGCCGCGCGCCTGCCGAGGCGTCGACCGATCCGGTTTGACGACACGTCCGCAAGCTGTCGCTGTGTCACGAGCAGAGGTCAGGGCCAGGAAGCGCTACTTCCGAATACGCCCGTTATCGTCAAGCACCCGGATGCATTGCGCTGGGGAAGCCTGACACCTGAAAGGGCGGGCGCTTCGTATCCGGATTTTCTGCGGGTTCGCATTTCTTGCGGATTCGGGAAGGGGTGTGCGGCGCGGGAGCAGAGGTTTTTCCCTGGCATTGCACGGGAAAACGGGGTGAGGCTCGAATGTCACCCAACAGCGTTAGAACGCAAAAAGGCCAGTCCGAAGACTGGCCTAGGTGCTTGATTCTATTGGTCGGGGCGGCGGGATTCGAACTCGCTACCCCTTGCACCCCATGCAGTTAAAACGGACATCCCGATATCGCTACCTGCATACAAAAGCCGTGCAAAAATTTGATTTTTGTCGTTTATTTTCAATGAAGTAGATTTATAATGCATCCATACCCATCCAACAGAATCCCGCTTGAAGCAAGTCTGTTTGTTGGGCACATTGTTGGGCACAATTCGATGTGCCTTCACATAAGAAGGAATCAAGGATGCCACTCACTGCCAAGGAGCTCGAAAATCTGACACCTGAGGACGCCGGACGAAAGTTGTCTGACGGGGACGGTCTTCATGGCCTTGTTCGCGTTAGCAAGGGCGGCGTCATGAGTGTCTTGTTCCGGTGGCGCTTTCGTCACGGCGGTAAGTCTCACGACTACACGTGTGGTACGTGGAAGAAGGGTGTAAGTCTGCCAAGCATCCGGAAGCAAAGAGACGCCGCCGCAGCCATCCTTGCAACTGGCAAGAACCCAAACGAAGAACGGAAGCTGTCCAAGGAGCAGGCTGCAGCGGGGCAAAAAGCTGAGCTAGCACAGATAGAAGCGCAAAAGGCGGCTCTGCGCACGTTCACGGATGCTCTTTCTAGCTGGTACGAGTCGAAGGAAGTTACTGACCGCAGAGACGGCGGGGAATATCTGAAGCGAGCAATTGCAAAGGATGTGTTGCCCAAACTAAAGGGCGTGGCTTTGACTGACCTCAGTAAGAGCATGGTTGCCGATATCCTGCATGACGTAGCGAAACGAGCCCCCGTCATGGCAAACAGGCTCCATGCGAGTTTGAATCAGTTCTTCAGATATTGCTGTGATGAGCGTGAGTGGATGACCAAGAATCCACTTGACGGAACTAAGCGGGCCAAAATCGGCGGCAAGGAAGAACCACGAGAACGAACCCTATGTGATCCGGCCAGCCCAGAAAAGCATGAACTGAAGGAGCTTCGGGAAGCAATGGAAAGGGCCAAGCTGATTGATAGCACCAAGGCGGCCCTTTGGATCATGCTAGGCACGGCATGCCGTATCGGCGAAGTTACTCAAGCTCGATGGGCTGACGTTGATCTTGAGCGAGGGGTATGGACTATTCCCCCGGAGAACTCGAAGAACGGAAAGACTCACACCGTCAGTCTTTCCGCTTTTGCGTTGAGGCACTTCAAGACTCTCCATGAAATCAGTGGTGGGCGTTCGGAATGGGTCTTGCCGTCCAGTTCTAGGAACGCAAAGAAGGGGAGTGGCCCTGTCTGTGTAAAAAGCATTAATAAACAGATCAATGACCGCCAGCGTGAAACCCCGATGAAAGGAAGAAGCAAAGCTACGGGCTCTCTTTGCCTATCGGGGGGCCATTGGACTCCTCACGATTTAAGACGGACTGCTGCAACGATTATGGGCCAATGCGGCGTTCTCTCTGAGATCATTGAGCGCTGCTTGAATCACGTTGAGAGCAGCAAGCTAAAAAGAACTTATCAGCGTCAAGAACCGCGTCAGCAGATGAGGGAGGCGTGGGATTTGCTCGGGCTTCGAGTCGAAACGCTGCTTTCCGATGAAAATGTGAGCGTGGTCAATTTCAATAACAGAGCAGCTTAAAGCATATGGTTGACATCCATAATGGACCGCGGATAAGCTAACTCCACTTCCCTTAAATAAGAAGGGAAACAAGTATCGGACCCCTAGTTCATGGGGCATGATTTAAAAAGGTCATGTGATGCGCAAAGGCCAATCGGCTTCAAGCGCACCGCATGGCCTTTTTGTTTTTGCGCTTTCATTTCACGAGAAAGATGCAAACCATGCCCGTCAAACTCATCAAGTCAGAAACAACTTCAAGCAAGCCGAAAGCTGAAAAGCTCATGAACTTGCCTCCCAAGAAGGGGCGGCGCGGGCATGCAAAGGTTCGTATTCCGGCCATTCCTCTCGACATGCCCGGACGCTACGGAACAGGGAACGTGCTTGCCGTAACCGGGTGGTCAGCATCGAACCTCTGGAACCGAATTCGTGACGGTCGATTTCCCCCACCTCAAAAGGACGGAAACCGTGCTTGGTGGCCCACCTCTGTTGTGCGGGAGGCGCTCGGGCTATAAAAAAATCCCCCAGCTTGTGACTGGGGGAGCAATGGGGGAAACCCCCGCGAGTAAAAGAAGGAAATTCATCATGGCACAGTCCATTACCGCTGTCCAAACTCTGCGGAACAACCACAACTGCGAATCTAAAGAAGGTGATTGCGGGAAGTCAGCAAATAGTTCTGCAGCTCGAAAGAGCAACGCAAGGGATGTAAAGAGGTCTGATTCTTATAGGGTTTCATCCAAAAAGCCGGACTTCAGCCTTGGGCGAAGAGGAGCGCCTGAAATCGGCATTCTGCTGAATCCAATATCTCCAAAGATAGCGGATCGTCCTTACCCTTCAGCAATAGCCTCAAAGGATTCGGTGCCGCAATACATCAGGGATATCGACTCACTAAAAGAGTCAAAATTGAAGCAAGCGTATCCAAAAGAACATACCTCATGGCGAAACAGGCGGGACTATGCAAAGAAAACAGGCATTCCGTTCTATCCGCCTTGGAATTCATTCCCTGTATTTCTTCGAGAGCTTGGCCCTATTCCCGCCGATGGATACACACTGGACAAGATTAATCCGGAGGGTGGATACACTCCGGGCAATGTTCGATGGGCCTCCAAAGAGACACAAACTCATAATCGGCGAAATACTGTGTGGCTTATTCACGAAGGGCAGAAGTTGCCCTTGGCTGTGTGGGCAAGCCGAACAAATCAAGCTGAATCAACATTGAGGTGGCGGCACGATCAAAACTGGCCACACGAAAACATAATCACGGGGATTTCTCCCGCGAAAAATCGACCGTTGCCGTTTGGGCATCCATGGCCCATCCGATATGCACAACAATGGGAGGGGTACTTTCAGAGAGACGCCGCTGGCCGTATTGATCGGCTCGATTACCTTATTCTTCAAACATCCAAGCACCTGAAGTCTCTGTGTGAGCGTGCGGACTCATTCTGCTACCCGGCGGATTACTCACCCACCAAAGAGGAAGAGATGGCTTTAGAGAAATTCAATCGCGAGTACGATCTTTGGTCTGGTTTTTGGCGACATGCCCAAGGGCTAAGAGCTCGATAGGGTCAAGTCTCAATCGGGCTTCAAGATTGATTTGGATGAATGAAAAGCCGTTGCAATCAATTGCACTAACATCCCCGATTTCTCGGGGGACGGCCCAGACCCCGTTTTGGTCTGGATATGAAGGAGAAACGCTATGAGTACGATGAACTTCGCCCGAGTTTTGGGAGCCAAATCAAACCCCGCTTTGACGACGAAAAAGAAGGAGCGAGGGCTTGACATTGCCACGACCCCGCCGGGGTATGCGCACATATTCAAGAATGAAAAGCCAAAGAGCGAAGTAAATCATTCACCATTGGCTTGGAAGGTTCGCGCTGCTGGATTGATCCGCTGATACCCATTGCTCCCGACTTTTTCCAAGAGGCCGGGAGCCTTTTTCATGGAATCCCACAAAATGTCACATCCTCAAAAAATCAATATAAAGCAACGTCTTGCCGCGAGGTTACTGGCTTCGGGCCTAACGCGGGATCAGACAGCCAAGCACGTTGGAGTTGATCCAACAACCCTCAGCAAGTGGAGGAAAAACCCAGCTTTCGAGGACCATATTCATACGCTACTAACCCAACACGAGCAGGAGGCTCTTCAAACCATGCAGGCCCTGAAGCTGAAGGCTGTAGAACGTTTGTCCGAACTCCTACAATCAAAATCCTCTTCTATTGCCCTTCGAGCAGTAGAAGCCGTGCTGAACCGCACCCGAAATGCCTACTCGACAAAATCGGGCCTGTCTGAAGAGGACGTTGCGTGGAGGGCAATGCAGCAAGAGCTAGAACGAATCGCAGCGGATGCGAATCAGCAAGAGAAGGAGTCTCAACCATGAGACAACTAAACTCACTTGAGGCCTCGTGGTCGGCGCAACTCACGGCCTTCATGCTTTACACGATAGCTAGTTCAGTCGGGCTTTCACCTCTAGAACTACCCAGAATGAATCGGCAGCAGCTTTGGAAATCGTACAAAACAGCCAGCCAGCTACGAAGCATTGCCGTGATTCCGCGTCAAATCGCGCAGGCATTGACTATTGGTGAGGTGATCGCCTGCCACCTAGGGCGGCATTGTGACACACCGGCCTTTCCCGACGCAGAGAGCATCGGAGAGGTTGTTGAAAAAGTATCGCTAACCGGAAAAAAGGTTTTCGGAGAGAAGATGCTCAACAACCACGAAGAGGCGAAGCATATGGTATCTATTCTTGTATTCTTCTCAGTTGTTGAACTTCTTGAAATTGAACACCCGTATGCGGAGGGCTATGCCAAAGCACTCGGGTACCGCTTTGATTCGGCTGAGGAGCTTAACCCACTTGAAGAAGTTGGTCTAAAATAAAATTGCTATGAACGAAGCGAGTTGAATTTACTCTTCTCCATTTAGTAGGCATTGACCTTATCCGCTTTCCCATACAAATAGATTACTTGAAGCCGAGCTTTCATACGACCTTCAGAGGTAGGGACATTAAAGTATTGCACTTCATCCCCTCCAATATTCTGCACTGACGCAGGCGGGCCTAGTGTTTCTATCACAAGGAATTTCCGCATTCCTCGCAGGTACATCGCGTAAGTTGCAGCATCACATTTATTGCCCGACAGGCACCATTTGAGCATTCCAGCTTTCCGAACCTCTTCCTGCTCATTGTTGCCGGCTACTTCAGCGCTCTGCCTTGCTTTGGCTGGGGCGTCATCGAGCTTTCTTTGTGAACCTGTGATGCATGGTGCTTCTTGGTAAACAGTGCGTCCGTCAGCGCCTGAGCAGCGGTAGACGTCGGCGTATGCGGCGCTCGAAGCTAAGAGTAGGCACGCCGAGAGTGCTCCACCAAGCATCGTTTTCGCGGCCTCTGGTCGGTCACTGTTCCGCCCAGTAGAGCTCTTGTCTATCGCACCGCTGCCTGTGGTGAGAATCTTCTTCATTTTGCACCTCCAAGTATGCGAAATGCGCATTTTGCAGCATATGTTATGAAGACGGAAGTGGCTCTAGCCGCGAATCTTGCCGTATTTAATGGGCAGCGCGGTGCAGTCAGATCAGGCCTTCGGACGAGTCGTGAGGGAGCTTCGGCAGCGGAAACGCTTGTCGCAGGAAAAGCTCGCTTTCGCAGCAGGTCTTGATCGGAACTACATCTCTTTGATTGAGCTTGGGAAGAACTCCGCAAGCGTGAAAACCATCTTCAAGCTGTGTACTGCTTTGGGTGTTCGCCCATCTGAGTTGTTTGAGCTTGTCGAATCTGGGTTGGAGGGCGATTGAATGACTGCACCTCAATCAGTGAGCAATCGGCCATCACGTTCTTGTGGATGATGGTAGACGTACGCGACAGAGGAACGAAATACCACGCGGCAACTGCGAATGGATCGTTTTAAGTGCTCTTTGTGCCGACAAGATCCCCAGTATTGGTTGATTGTGCCGAGTTTGATCTATTGCCTCGGCGAAATGCCATTGCGTGTTTCATCATCCTGCAGACACCATCTAATCCCGGAAACAGAGTAGAGGCTGTCACCCCCATAAACGCTAGATCTTCTAGTGCATCGACCGCGCATGCAATTGGAACATCTACAGCAAACAAGATCTGTTCGCCTGAATTCCGTTCCATGATGTGAAAGTAGCTCTCTAGATCAGCAATGTTTGTAACAACGAATTGACCTTGCTGCGCGTAAAGTCTGGGGTTGTTTCTAGGCGAGATACTGATACACGAGATATACGGCTTGAAGTACGGCAGAGTCACGCGAAATGGAGACATATCTTGTACGAATTTGCGTGATAGTCCGTAGACTCGTATGTGAGTTGCGTTCTTTCGCGCCTCAGAGAATTCAAAGGCATCTGAAAACGCAAAGAAAGCAGCAATGTAGGGGGATCTCGTCCAATCAAGTAGTGGCGTAGGTAGGCCGTGGTGTTGAGCTAAGCCAAGCAATTCCGCATAATCATCTGCGTTGTTGAGATCAAAGCGCAAACCAAGAACCGCTTCTGCATGCCCTCGGAACTGCAACAGATCATCGCTACAATATCGCTCTAAGCGATGACGGCCAGCACGATGTAGTGTCGTTTGAAGACGGAAGGAGTTGCTTCCGTGCCCCCGAAAGATAGCCGCATCGGAAACGTCTCGCGCACGGCTCGCCCATTTCTTGAATTCGTCCCATGTCTCGCACACATCGGCCTTGATGTGTGTCGAGCAATCAGGAGCTTGAAGAACAATTTTCCCTCCAAGCCCGTTGCTGTGGTTCCAGCGTCCCTCAAAGCCGTTGCCTGTCTTGTATAGCTCCCCGCAATAGCCGCTCAGGTGCTCACTTTCTTCAGGCGATAAACCGGGCAACCAGAGGGCTCCGCTGTCGTTTGCGCGGTACCAGTTAAAGGGGTGGAGATCGAAGGCGTTGTCCCCCCGAGGATGACAAGTAACAAGCGCTGCACCCGGGGTTACATCTTGCCCCCACCAGTGCAACATTCCTTGCTCTGGACAGTCAGAGTCCGCGCAAAACATGATGTTGGCGACGGCATTCTCAGTATCCAGATTACCGAAGAGCTGAGCAGGTACGACCACGGATGCACTCACGCTGAAGAGAGGGGTTGATTGTACCGTCGAGAAGTGCGGACTTGCCTCATCAAGCGGGGGCTGGGTTTAGTCCGAAGACTTGTGCAGGCCTCGTCGGGGGGCATCGGCAGTTCAGTTTTGCTCCGCTAGGGCGCTCTCCTGCCTGACTGAGATCGACGCAGTTGCTAGCCTGAGAAACTGTTGGGCACAAAGTTGGGCGCAAATTTTGTACCGGGCGTGAAAAAGCAAAAAGCCAACTCCGAAGAGTTGGCTAAGTGCTTGTTTCCATTGGTCGGGGCGGCGGGATTCGAACTCGCGACCCCTTGCACCCCATGCAAGTGCGCTACCAGGCTGCGCTACGCCCCGACAAGCTGCGCATTATAGACGTTGATCGGGCTTTTGCCAAGTCCGCTTTCGACGATCATCCGCTGGTGGGGATCAGGAAGTCGTCGGAAATACGGCAACCCAGGTCGAAGATGCGGTCGCGGAAGTCTTCGAGATACTTGCGCATGCCGCCTTCGAAGATCCGTTCGATGCGTCCGAAGTGCAGGTGCGACTCGAGTTCGCCGGCGAGGCGCTCCGTTTCGGCCGAGCGGGCGTTGGCGACGCGGGTCAGGTTGGTGTACACCTCCTTCATGCAGCGGGCCAGGGAGCGCGGCATGTCGGCGCGCAGGATCAGCAGTTCGGCGACGCGCAGCGGTGTGATGTGATCCCGATACACCTTGCGGTACACCTCGAAGGCCGACACCGAGCGGAGCAGGGCGCTCCACTGGTAGTAATCGGTGGTTTCGGCGTCGGATTCGCTGCCGGGAAGGAGGTTCAGGTATTTCACCTCGAGGATGCGCGCGGTGTTGTCCGCCCGCTCCAGGAAGGTGCCGAGGCGGATGAAGCGCAGGGCTTCGTCCTGCAGCATGGTGCCGATGGTGACTCCGCGGGACAAATGCGAACGGTACTTGACCCACTCGAAGAAGGCGCCCGGACCGCTCTCCATCATCCGGGCGAGAGTGAAGTCGCGGATTTTCAGCCAGGTGGCGTTGGAGGTCTCCCACAGCTCGGATGTCAGCGTGCCGCGGACCGCGTGGGCGTTCTCGCGGGTGGCGCGCAGGCAGCGGTAGATGCTGCAGGGGTTGTCCCGGTCGAAGATCATGAAGTCGAGCACGGCTTCGGTCGTGAAGCGCGGGTGCCTGGCACGGAAGGCGTCCTGCAGCTCCATGATCTTGAGCATGCCGCTCCACATGGTTTCGACTTCCTCGCCGTTCTGCGGCAGCAGGCTCAGGCGATAGGTCACATCGAGGATGCGCGCGGTGTTTTCGGCGCGCTCCATATAGCGTGCCATCCAGAAGAGATGGTCGGCGGTGCGGCTCAGCATGTCAGGCCTCCAGTACCCAAGTGTCTTTGGTGCCCCCGCCCTGCGAGGAGTTCACCACCAGCGATCCTTCGCGCAGCGCGACGCGGGTCAGCCCGCCCGGCACGAGCCGCATCTCGCTGCCGGACAGCACGAAGGGGCGCAAGTCCAGGTGACGCGGGGCGACGCCGCTGTCGACGAAGGTCGGACAGTTCGAAAGGGCCAGCGTGGGCTGGGCAATGTATTTCTCCGGATTGGCTTCGAGGTATCGGCGGAAGGTTTCGATCTGCTCCTTCGTCGAAGCCGGGCCGACCAGCATCCCGTAGCCGCCGGCGCCGTGCACTTCCTTCACGACCAGTTCCGGCAGGTGGGCCAGCGTGTAGGCCAGATCCTCCGGTTTCCGGCACATGTAGGTGGGCACGTTGTTGAGGATGGGTTCCTCGCCGAGGTAGAAGCGGATCATCTCGGGCACGTAAGGGTAGATCGACTTGTCGTCGGCAACGCCGGTGCCGATGGCGTTCGACAGCGTCACCCGCCCGGCGCGATAGGCGTCGAGCAGGCCGGGCACCCCGATCATCGAATCCTTGCGGAAGGCCTTGGGGTCGAGGAAGTCGTCGTCGACGCGGCGGTAGATCACGTCCACCCGGCGCGGCCCCTGCGTGGTGCGCATGAAGACCTGGTCGTCGCGGACGAACAGATCCTGCCCCTCGACCAGTTCGACGCCCATCTGCTGGGCCAGGAAGGCGTGTTCGAAGTAGGCGCTGTTGTAGGCGCCGGGCGTCATCACGACGACGGTCGGATCGGTGACGCCGACCGGGGCGACGCTGCGCAGCGTGTGCAGCAGCATGTCCGGGTAGTGCTCGACGGGCGCGATGCGGTGGCGGGCGAACAGTTCGGGAAAGAGCCGCATCATCATGCGGCGGTCTTCCAGCATGTAGGACACGCCGGACGGCACCCGCAGATTGTCCTCGAGCACGTAGAACTCGCCGGCGCCGGCGCGCACCACGTCGACCCCCGAGATATGGGAATAGACGTCGTGCGGCACGTCGACCCCTTGCATCTCGGGCCGGTACTGGGCGTTGTTCAGCACTTGGGCGGCGGGGATGCGACCCGCCTTGAGGATTTCCTGATCGTGGTAGATGTCGTGGATGAAAGCATTAAGCGCCTTGACCCGCTGACGCAGACCGGCATCGAGTCCCGTCCACTCGCGGGCCGGGATGATGCGCGGAATGATGTCGAAGGGAATCAGCCGCTCCGTTCCCGACTCCTCGCCGTACACTGCGAAGGTGATGCCGTAGCGATGGAAGAGGGAGTCTGCCTCGGTGCGCTTGCGGGCGATCCGGTCCGCCGGCGTGTCGCGCAGCCACGCGGCGTAGGCCGCGTAGTGCTCACGGACGCTCCCGTCGTCCGCATTCATCTCATTGAAGAATTTTGTGGTGGCCATCTGCTGTCGCCTGTCATGTTGTGAAGCGGAAATACCACTTTCGGTGTAGCGAAAAGCGTGCCACTTGAAATTGTCTGAAAAACGAAGGCCGGGGAAAGTGATTTTTGCCGGCGACGCACCAGGTTGGTGCGCCTGCACGAAGGTGGGGATGCCGTCTTGTTACAACACGGTGCGTAACGGCTGCCGGGTGTCATCGTGAAAGGCTTTGCAGGCCGGGCTGGCGGCCGGCGCGCAGGAGGTTGATGAGCGGAAATTTGCGCGGGTAGGGCGGTGGTGGTGAATTTATTTCCGCAATTATCTTGACGCGCTCTGATAGTCCCTTATAATGCGCGCTCTTTCGCAGCGGCATCGTTGTTTTGGATGCGGCGGCGGGGAGGGTGCCGGGGGCTGTGTGGTTTGGGTTTCCGGTGGCATCAGGCGTTTGGCGGATCGGCGGTACAGAAGATTTCGCGAGATGCTTGACGGGGCGGATAAGCTCTGTATAATGCGCACCTCTTCGCTGCAGGACGCAGCGGTTCTTTAAAAAGATGAACAACCGATAGGTGTGGGTACTCGGTTTTGAGGGTGTTTCGGGTTTATACCGGAAGCACAAAAGAAATTGAAGTATCT
>SSSX01000025.1 GCA_015657735.1 Zoogloeaceae bacterium | reverse complement strand
GGGGTGCCGGCCTTGACGGCCGCACGCAGCATGTCGCCGGTGGAAATCTGCGGAATGCCGAATTTTTCCTTGATGTAATTGGCCTGGGTGCCCTTGCCGGCGCCCGGCGGTCCCAACAGAATCAGACGCATGCTTACCCTCCTCTGGTTATTGTCGCTGCGATGATGAACGATGAACTTAACGTGAAACTTACAGCAGGTCAAACGCGCGCCGGACCCGCTCGAGATCGTCGGCGGTATCGACGCCGGCCGGCGGCGCGTGGTCGAGGACCATGACGCGGATCGGAAAACCGTGGGCCATCGCCCGCAGCTGCTCGAGGGCTTCCCAGTGCTCCAGCGGCGACGGGGCGAGGCTCGAGTAGCGCTTCAGAAAACCGGCCCGGTAGGCGTAGAGACCGATGTGGCGATAGGCCGGCAGACCGGCCGGCAGCGCGTCGCGGCCGGCGGCAAAGGCGTCGCGGGCCCACGGGATCGGGGCACGGGAGAAATACAGCGCGCGCCCGTCGGCCCCGATCACCAGCTTGACGACGTTCGGGTTGAAGAACTCCGCGGCCGATTCGAGCGGATGGCAGGCGGTGGCGATCGCCGCGCCGGCATCGGCCTCCAGCGCCGCCGCCGCATCGCTGATCAGTTGCGGCGGAATCAGCGGCTCGTCACCCTGCACATTGACCACCACCGTGTCGTCGGACCAGCCGAGGCGGGTCGCAACTTCGGCCAGGCGGTCGGTGCCCGACGGATGCCCGGCGGAGGTCAGCACGACCCGCCCGCCGGCGCGTTCGACGACCGTCGCGATGCCCTTGTGATCGGTGGCGACCCACACTTCGTCGGCTCCCGCGGCCAGCGCCTGATCGAGCACGCGCACCACCATCGGCTTGCCGGCGATGTCGAGCAGCGGCTTGCCGGGCAGCCGGCTCGACGCGTGGCGCGCCGGGATGACGATCTTGAAGCCCATCGTCAGCGCGCCTGGGCGACTTCGTCGTCGGACAGCGGACGGGCCTCTTCCTCGAGCATCACCGGGATGCCATCGCGGATCGGATAGGCCAGGCGGGCGCTGAGGCTCCACAGCTCCTGCTTGTCCTTGTGGAAGTCGAGCGGCCCCTTGGTAATCGGGCACACCAGGATTTCAAGCAGTCGGGGGTCCATCGATCTTCTCCACAATCAGTTCGGCCGCCCCCGGCGCAACCTGCGCCCGGACCGGCCACACCCAGCTGTCGGCCGGGGCGAAAGGCGCGCATTTTACCGCATCCTTCTCGGTCATCAGAAGCACGTCGCCATCCGGCACGCGCAGATCGGACGGCACGAAGGCGTGATGGTCGGCAAACGGACGGCGCTCGACCGCCAGCCCCATCGCCTCGAGCTGCGCGAAGAAGCGCTCGGGCCGGCCGATGCCGGCCATCGCGTGGATGCGCCGCCCGCGCAGGTCGGACGGCAGGCAGCGCTGGCGGCGGTCGCCAACCCGCTCGAAGGCGTCGCCGGCCAGATGGAAAGCGAAGACCGGCACCGGCCCGAGCGCCGCCGCCAGCGCCGGCGACAAGCCATCGTGGGCGAGCACCAGCGTCGCCCCGGCGAGCCGCCCGATGCCTTCCCGCAGCGGCCCGGCCGGCAGGCGCATCCGGTTGCCGAGGGTCGCCTCGTCGACCACCACGACCTCCACGTCCCGGGCCAGGCGGTAATGCTGCAGGCCATCGTCGGCGATCAGCACATCGACCTCCGGATGGGCGGCGAGCAGCGCCCGACCCGCCGCCGGCCGATCCCGCCCGACAAACACCGGACAGCCGGAAACCGTCGCCATCAGCACCGGCTCGTCGCCGAAGCGCTGCGGATCCCCCGCCGGCGGCACCTCGGCGACGCCGTCCACCGTCCCGCCGTAACCACGGCTGACGATACCCGGCCGGCGCCCGCGGGCGCGCAGCGCGTCGGCCAGCCACAGCGCCACCGGCGTCTTGCCGCTGCCACCGACGGCGATGTTGCCGACCACCACGACCGGCACCGGCAGGCGCTCGACCTGCTTCACGCCGCGCGCAAACAGCCCGCGGCGCAGGCCGGCCAGCCCGCCGAACAGAAGCGAAAGGGGAAACAGGCTCCACGCCACCGCCCCGCGGCGCTGCCAGAAGCCGGGGGCGCTGCGTGACATCGAAGGACTAGCGCTGGACCGCCTGGGTGGCGAACGAGATATGCACCAGACCGGCCTGCTGGGCGGCCTGCATGACGTCGATGACACGCTGGTGAGCGGCCTTGGCATCGGCGTTGATGATCACCACCGGGTCCTTCGCCCCGGCCGGCACCACCGCCTGCATCGCCGCCGCGATGGCCTGGATGTTGGCGCCGCCATTCACCGGACGCTTGTTGACCACCACCTCGCCGGCCGCGGTGACGGCGACGTTCACCTCGACCTGCTTGTCGTTGCTGGCCTGGGCGTCGGCGGTCGGCAGGTTGATTTCAAGGCCGGCGAAGCGGGAGTAGGTCGTGGTGAGCATCAGGAAGATGATGATCACCAGCAACACGTCGATCATCGGGATCAGGTTGATCTCCGGCTCCTCGCGGGAGCGGCCACGGCCGAAATTCATGGTCGGACCTCAGCGGCGGTCGCCGTGGACCACTTCGACGAGACGGATCGCCTGCTGTTCCATCTCGATCACGAAGCCATCGACGGTGGCCCGGAAATGGCGCCAGAAGATCATGCTCGGAATCGCGATGACGAGGCCGAAACCGGTGTTGTAGAGCGCGATCGAAATGCCGTGGGCGAGCTGCTGCGGATTGGAGCCGCCCGGAGCCTGGGAGCCGAAGATCTCGATCATCCCGACCACGGTGCCGAACAGGCCCATCAGCGGGCTGATCGAGGCGATGGTGCCGAGGGTGGTCAGGAAGCGTTCGAGGTCGTGGGTCACCGCCCGGCCGGACTCCTCGATGGATTCCTTCATCACCTCACGGGGGCTGCGCACGTTGCGCAGACCGGCCGACAGCACCCGACCGAGGGGGCTGCTCAGCGCAACGCGGGTGATCATCTCGGGCGTCGCCCCGCCTTGCCGGAGTTCGCCCACCACTTTTTCGAGCAGGCCTTCCGGCAGGATTTTGCTGCGCCGCAGCGTGATGAGCCGCTCGATGATCAGCGCCACCGCAACAATGGATGCAAACAACAACGGCCAGATCGGCCAGCCGGCGGCCTGAAGGATGGCGAACACGCGAGGACTCCTGCGAATCGTACGAAGCCCGTGAATGTAACCCGCACGACGGCGCAGAGCAATATCGGCGCCCATTCCGACAATCCACAAAATCTGTGGATAACTGTGTGGATTGTTGCCGGCGGAAAAACCTAAACCCGCAGCCGGCAAGGCTTTTTCCTACTCGGGTCAAAAATTGAGCGACAAGCAGTTTGCTTTTAATTCAAATACTTACAAATTTTTACCCAAGTCAAGCCCGTTGGCGCGTTTTTTTGCGGTGCGGCGGACGTCCATGTGGATTCCGGTAGAATCGCGGCCCATGAACACCCCTCGCTACACCGCAGAAGTCAAGCCCGGCGAAGTCGTTTCGGTATCCTGGCTCAACCGGGCCGCGCGCGAGGCGCTCGAAGGAAGCTTTCCCCTCCTGTGGATCGGCGGCGAGGTGTCGACCCTCACCCGTGCCGCGTCGGGCCATGTCTATTTCACACTGAAGGACGCCGATGCCCAGGTGCGGTGCACCATGTGGCGCAACCGCGCGCAGTTGCTGCCGTTCCGGCTCGAGCACGGGATGCGGGTCGAAGTCCGCGCGCTGGTGACGCTGTTCGAACCGCGCGGCGACTACCAGCTCAATGTCGAGGCGGTGCGCCAGGCCGGCGTCGGCAATCTCTACGAAGCCTTCCTGCGCCTCAAGGCGCGCCTCGACGCCGAGGGCCTGTTCGACCCGGCCGTCAAGCGCCCGCTGCCGCGCTTCCCGCGGGGCATCGCGGTGGTCACCTCGCCCCAGGCCGCGGCCTGGCAGGACGTGATTGCGGCCCTCGGCCGCCGCGCGCCGCATCTGCCGCTGACCCTCTACCCGACCCCCGTGCAGGGCGACGGCGCCCCCGGCCGCATCGTCGCCGCGATTCGCCGGGCCGGCCAGCGCGCCGCAGCCGACGGCAACGACGTGCTGCTGCTCGTCCGCGGCGGCGGCAGCCTCGAGGATCTCGCCGCCTTCAACGCCGAGGAGGTGGCCCGCGCGATCCGCGCCTGCCCGTTACCGGTGGTGGTCGGCGTCGGCCACGAGACCGACGTCAGCATCGCCGACTTCGCCGCCGACCTGCGCGCCGCCACCCCCACCGCCGCCGCCGAACTGGCCAGCGCCGGTTTTGCCGACCTGCGCGAGCGGCTCGAACACGTCGCCGCCCGCCTCGGCCGCGCGCTGCAGCGGCGGCTCGATACCGCCGCCCAGCGCCTCGACCGCGCCGCCGCCCGGCTCGCCCATCCGCGCCAGCGCATCGGCCAGGCCCGGCTGCGGCTCGACAACCTGGCGCAGCGCCTGCAGTCGCGCATCCAGCGCCAGCTCGCCGCCGGCGTGGCGCAGCGCACCGCCCTCGGCCTGCGGCTGGCCGCCCGGCGGCCGGACCTCGGCGCCCGCCGGACGCGGCTCGAGACCCTCGCCGAACGCCTCGGACGCGCCGGCCGCACCGGGCTCGAGCGGCGTCGCCAGCGCCTCGACGCGCTCGCCCAGCACCTCGCCCACCTCGACCCCCGCGGCGTGCTGTCGCGCGGCTACAGCATCACCCGCGACGCCGCCGGCACGATCGTCCGCAACGCCGCCGACCTCGAACCCGGCGCCCGCATCGAGGTCGAATTCCATGCCGGCCGCGTCGAGGCGACCGTGGACCGGCAAAGCGACTAGAATCCGGGACACCCCGCGCGGGGCGCGATTGTGCCGTAATGCAAATCCCGACTAGAATAGTCGGTCAATCCCCAACCCAAGTCCAAAACCAACCAGGAGAACTCCCATGGCTCACACCCTGCCCGAACTGCCCTACGCCAAGAACGCCCTGGCTCCGCACATCTCCGAAGAAACCCTCGAGTTCCATTACGGCAAGCACCACAACGCCTACGTGGTCAACCTCAACAACCTGATCCCGGGCACCGAGTACGAAAACCTGTCGCTCGAAGAGATCGTCAAGAAGGCCCCGGCCGGTGGCGTCTACAACAATGCCGCCCAGGTCTGGAACCACACCTTCTTCTGGAACTGCATGAAGCCGAACGGCGGCGCTGCCCCGACCGGCGCGCTGGCCGACGCCATCAACAAGAAGTGGGGTTCCTTCGACGACTTCAAGAAGGCCTTCCAGGCTTCCGCGGTCGGCAACTTCGGCTCCGGCTGGACCTGGCTGGTCAAGAAAGCCGACGGCTCCGTCGACATCGTCAACATGGGCGCCGCCGGCACCCCGCTGACCACCGGCGACAAGGCCCTGCTGTGCATCGACGTGTGGGAACACGCCTACTACATCGACTACCGCAACCTGCGCCCGAAGTTCGTCGAGACCTTCCTGAACAGCCTGGCCAACTGGGATTTCGCCGCCGCGAACTTCGCCTGAACGCCGACTGATCCCGTCGCACCCTGAAGCCCCGGGGAAGGCCTGCCCTCCCCGGGGCTTCCTGCGTTCACGCGCCTCATCCGTCCGCCGCGGGCCGCGGGCGGCGCGACCGGAATCACAGCGTCAGCCACACGCGGCCCGGCTCCCGCTCGACCGCGACACCCGCCCCGGTCGTCACATAAGCGAGCAGGCACACCTGCCGCGGCGCCGACAGCAGGCGCGGATTGAGCAGCGCAAAGACTTCGCCGTCGCAGCGCGCCGACTTCGAGACCAGGCCCGGATGCCCTTCGCGGTGGAGCTTGGCGCCGATCTGCCAGGTCAGCGTGTAGTCGGCCGGATCGACCAGCAGCGGGAAAGCCGTCACCGCCGGCCGCAGGTCGACCAGCGCCGCGTCGCAGCGCACGCGGTAGATCTTCCGCTCGATGCGGATGCCCGGCTGGGTGAAACCGGCGTCGCGCAGCAGGCCGTTGCGCCAGTGGTGGACGGTTTCGTGGACCGTCGTCTCGATCGCATCGGCGCCATACCAGACGCCGAAGCTGCCGTCGGAATAGCGGCTGCGCATCCAGTGCCGGAAGGGGTAGCCGATCGCGTCGTTCCAGCGGGCATCCTCAAAGGGGCGATCGATCACCGGCAGCGGCGACGTGAAGAACGGCGGCTTGGTCGCCAGTTCCAGCGCGACCGCCGCGTTCCAGTCGGCCGGCTCGTCGCTCAGATCGTCGAACAGATCCTGCGAGACGCGCAGCGAGACGACGTTGCGCAGCAGGTCGGCGTGGGTTTCCGCCAGCCCGAGGCCGGCGAAGACGTTTTCGATCACTGGCCGCGGGCCCGGTCGAGATACGCCAGCACCATCAGCAAGCCGGCAAAACCGAATTCGCGGATCACCTCGATCGGCGTCCGGTTGTCGAAGGCCAGATTCCGCGTCTTGATCCAGGCATAGGCCAGATCGCGGTTCTGCGGAAAAAGCAGGCGCAGGTTCTTGTGGATGCCGAGCAGGTGGCCGGCCCGCTCCAGCGTGTCGCGACTACCCGAAATGGGCTCTCCGCGCCGGTAACGCGCCAGGACCGCGCGGTTGCTCGTCGCGAAGCCCAGCGCATCGAGCTGCTCTTCGGTGCTGAGCTTCCAGTGGTCGAACAAGCGCACCAGCATGCCGGCGATGGCCTTGCGGTCGATCGCGTCGTTGGCGGCAACCTGGGTGGCAAGCATGGCGGTCTCCCGAGTGGTTCGTTGTTATTATAACAATAGTTGTTTCAAACAAAACAATCCACCCGCCGGCCGCCACAAATGCAAAACGGGCCACCCGGGCCCGTTTCGATGCCAACGCAGGAGGAGCGATCAGATCACGACCGTCTGCGCCTGGCCTTCGGCGCGGGCCTCGATGGTGCCGAGGGTGCACACCGTTTCGCCGGTGGCACGCAGTTGCGCCGCCGCCATCTCGGCGTCTTCCGGCGCGACGATGACGACCATGCCGATGCCGCAGTTGAAGACGCGGTACATCTCCTGCGCGTCGACGTTGCCGGCGCCCTGCAGCCACTGGAAGAGGTAGGGCATCTCCCAGGCGTCCTTCTTCAGCACTGCGGTGAGGTTCTCGGCGAGCACGCGGGGCACGTTGTCGAGCAGGCCGCCGCCGGTGATGTGGGCCATGCCCTTCACCAGGCCGGCGCGCTTTTCCATCAGCGCCAGCAGCGACTTCACGTAGATGCGGGTCGGCTCCATGATCACGTCGCGCAGCGGGCGGCCGTGAAAGTCGCCGTCGAGGTTGGGCTGGCTGACCTCGATGATCTTGCGGATCAGCGAATAGCCGTTGGAATGCGCGCCGCTGGAGGCGAGGCCGAGCACCACGTCGCCGGGGCGGATCGTCGAGCCGTCGATGATCTGCGACTTTTCGACCGCACCGACCGCGAAGCCGGCCAGGTCGTACTCGCCATCGGGGTACATGCTGGGCATTTCGGCGGTTTCGCCGCCGATCAACGCACAGCCCGACAGTTCGCAGCCGCGGGCGATGCCCTGCACGACGGTGGCGGCGGTGTCCACGTCGAGCTTGCCGCAGGCGAAGTAGTCGAGGAAGAACAGCGGCTCGGCGCCCTGCACGAGGATGTCGTTGACACTCATCGCCACCAGATCCTGGCCGACGGTGTCGTGCTTGTTCAGCTGGAACGCCAGCTTGAGCTTGGTGCCGACGCCATCGGTGCCCGACACCAGCACCGGTTCCCTGAACTTCTTGGAGATCTCGAACAGCGCGCCGAAACCGCCGATGCCGCCGAGCACCTCGGGGCGCATGGTGCGCTTGGCAAAGGGCTTGATCCGGTCGACCAGGGCATCGCCGGCGTCGATATCCACACCGGCATCGCGATAAGTAAGGGAGCTCATGGGTTCTGTGATCTCAATCGAAGCGTCCGGCCACCGCCCGGAAACGCTCATCGGGTTGAGCGCCCCGCCGGGACCGGCTACATTAACGGGCCTTGCGCCGGCGGGAGCTTTTGCCCGTCGCGCGCAAACAAACCGGAATTTTAGCCGAAATGTCGCCCGCCCGCCCCTGCCGGGTGCGCAAGCGCAACCGTCGCGTGAAGCAATCCGCTTGAAGCAACTGACCCTCGACCTGCGCGCCGACTCGCCGCCGCTGCTGGAAAACTTCGTCGCCGCCGCCAACGCCGACCTCCTCGCCGCGCTCTACGAAGCCGTGCCGGTGGCCGACGTGCCGCAGCACCTCTTCCTGTGGGGCGACGCCGGCAGCGGCCGCAGCCACCTGCTGAAAAGCGTCGTCACCGCCGCCGCCCAGGCCGGCCGGCCGGCCTGCTACCTGCGGGCCGCCGACGTCGCCGCGGCCCTGCCCGAAGCCCCCGGCCTGCTGCTCGCCGTCGACGACGTCGAAGCCCTCGGCGGCGACGCCCAGATCGCCCTGTTCCGCGCCTTCAACTCGGCCCGCGGCCTGCGCATGACGCTGGTCACCAGCGGCTGTGCCGCGCCGCTGCACCTGGCGCTGCGCGAAGACCTGCGCACCCGCATCGGCCAGAGCCTGATCTTCGAAGTGAAGGCCCTCACCGACGACGACCGCGAGGCGATCCTGCAGGCCCAGGCGGCCAGCCGCGGCCTGCGGCTCGAGCCGGAACTCGTCCAGTACCTGCTGCGCCACGGCCGCCGCGACCTGACCAGCCTGCTGCGCACCCTCGACGCCCTCGATGCCGCCTCCCTCGAACGCAAGCGCGCCGTCACCCTCCCCCTGCTGCGCGAAGTCCTGCAGCGCGACCTGAGCCTGTGAGCCAAACCATGGAACTCGTACTCTTCGATCTGGACAACACCCTGCTCGCCGGCGACTCGGATTTCGAGTGGGCCCAATTTCTGATTTCCAAGGGCGTGCTCGACAAGGAAGTCTACGAAGCCCGCAACCAGCAGTTCTACGACCAGTACAAGGCCGGCACGCTGGACATCTTCGAATTCCTCGATTTCCAGCTCAAACCCCTCGCCCGCCACAGCCGCGCCCAGCTCGACGCCTGGCACCGCGAGTTCATGGACACCCGCGTGCGCCCGATGATGACCGCCAAGTCGCAGGCCCTGGTGCGCGAACGGCTCGCCACCGGCGCCGTGGTCGCCATCGTCACCGCCACCAACAGTTTCGTCACCGGACCGATCGCCCGCGCTTTCGGCATTCCGCATCTGGTGGCGACGATCCCGGCCCAGGAGAACGGCGCCTTCACCGGCCAGCCGCGCGGCACGCCGGCCTTCAAGGCCGGCAAGATCGAGCGCGTCGAAGCCTGGCTCGAGAGCCTCGGCCTGTGCTGGGAGAGCTTTTCGCGCAGCCGTTTCTACAGCGACTCCCACAACGACCTGCCGCTGATGGGCAAGGTCAGCGACCCGATCGCCGTCGACCCCGACGACACCCTCCGCGCCCACGCCGGCGCCCACGGCTGGCCGGTGATCTCGCTGCGCTGAGCCGGCCGCAGGCGGGGCGCGGCGCCCCGCAAGGCTCAAGTTTGCGGCGGGCCTGCCGATGAGGGCGACGTCACCTGCAACCCGGCACCGCCCGCGTCCGCCCCGATGAAAACCGCCCGCCGCCTGCCAGGTGTGCCGCTCACGCTGATCGCCCTGGCGCTCGCCAGCCTGTCCACTGCGGCCCGGGCCGAGCGCGAACTCACCGAGCTATCGCTCGACCAGCTCCTCGACCTGCCGGTCGTCAGCGCCTCGCGCTTCGAGCAGAAGGCCTCCGAGACCCCCGCGGCGGTCACCGTCGTCAGCCACGACGACATCCGCCAGTACGGCTGGCGCACCCTCGCCGAAGTCCTGCGCAGCCTGCGGGGTTTCTACGTTCACAACGATCGCGGCTACGACTACGTCGGCACACGCGGCTTCGCCCGTCCGCAGGACTACAACACCCGCGTGCTGCTGCTGGTGGACGGCCACCGGGTCAACGACGCCGTCTACGACATGGCCTACGTCGGCACCGACGGCCTCATCGATCTCGACATCGTCGACCGCATCGAGGTGATCCGCGGCCCCGGCTCCTCGGTCTATGGCGGCAACGCGCTGTTCGGCGTGATCAACCTGATCACCCGCAGCGGCGCGCAGGTGGGCGGCACCGAGATCGGCGCCGGTGTGTCGAGCCACCAGAGCGCCGAAGGCCGCGCCACCCTCGGCACCCGCTTCGACAACGGCGCCGACCTGCTGGCCTCGGTGTCCGGCCTGAACAGCACCGGGCCGAACCTCTACTTTCCCGAATTCGACGCGCCGGCCACCAACGACGGCCACACCTCGCACACCGATTACACGCGCCAGGGGCGCTTCTTCGCGCGCCTCTCGCAGGACACGCTGAGCCTCACCGCCGCTGCCAGCCGCCGCGCCAAGGGCGTGCCGACCGGCGCCTACGGCGCCGACTTCAACGACCGCGGCCATGCCTACATCGATGCGCAGGCCTACGTCGACCTGGCCTACGCGCGCCGCCTGTCGGCCGCCAGCGAACTCTCCGGCCGGGCCTTCGTCGCGGACTACAGCTTCTCGCTGCCGGCCCGCTACGGCAGCCCGGTGCGCAATTACGACGACGCCCACGGCAGCTGGTACGGCGCCGAGATCAAGCTCGTCAGCGCCCTCGATGCGCGCAACAAGCTCGTCGCCGGCTTCGAACACCAGCGCAACCGGATGCAGAACCAGCGCAACTACGACGCGTCGCCCTACACCCTCTACCTCAACGACCGGCGCCACGGCGAGCGCAGCGGACTCTTCGTGCAGGACGAGTTCCAATGGACGTCCGAACTCCGGCTCACGGTCGGCGGCCGCTACGATCTCGTGACCGGCCAGTCCGGGCAATTCAGCCCGCGCCTCGGCGCCGTCTATCGCCTCTCCGACCAAACCGTCTGGCGCGCCCAGTACGGCTCGTCGTTCCGGGCGCCCAACGTGTACGAAAGCTACTACAGCCTGCCCGGCGTGCAGAGCGCCAGTTCCAACCTGCGCCCCGAGACGATCAAGACCTGGGAAGCCGGCCTCGAACACTATCTCGACAGCCGGACCCGCCTGCTCGCCAGCGCCTACGTCTATCGCCTCAACAAGCTGATCGACCAGGTCACCGAAACCACCAGCGGCCTGCTCCAGTACACCAACATCGGCCGGACCTCGGCGCGCGGCGTCGAACTGGAAGCCGAGCGCCTGTGGGCCGGCGGCACCCGCCTGCGCGGCAGCCTCGACGTCCAGCACGCCGACAGCAGCACCAGCGCCGCGCTGACCAACTCGCCGCGGCTGGTCGGCAAGCTCAACCTGTCGGCGCCGCTGCCGTGGGCCGGCCTGCGCCTCGGCACCGAAGGCCAGTGGCTGTCCGCCCGCCGCTCCGACACCGGCCGGGTGCCCGCCTACGGCATCGCCAACCTCACGCTGCTGCGCCCGATGGCCGGCGACCGCTGGGAATGGTCCGCATCGATCTTCAACCTGCTCGACAACCGCTACCACGACCCCGCCGCCTTCGACCCGGGCATCCCCGCCCGCGACCGCTTCCAGCAGGACGGACGCAGCTTCCGTGCCAAGGCCGTCTACCGCTTCTGATGCCGGGACAACGCGTGATCGCCACCCCCGGGCCGTGTGCCGCCGCCCTTCCCCGCCACCGCGCCGGATGGCGCCCGCTCGCCGCCACGCTGCTTGCCGCGGCCAGCCTGGCGGCGCCGGCGGCCCAGGAAGGCGCCGACGAGAACGCCGTCAAGGCCGCCTTCATCTACAACTTCGCCAAATTCACCGACTGGCCCGACGACATGTGGAACCGCTCGAATCGCCTGCGCATCTGCACCACCGGCGGCGGTGAACTGGCCCACGCGGTGAGCGCGCTGGAAACCAAGCCGCCGGTGCGCGGCAAGGCGGTCGAAGTGCGCGCGGTGACGCGTGCCGACGACGGCGGCGGCTGCCACATCCTCGTCATCGGCGGGCGCCACGCCAGCGTCCCGCCGGGCATTGCCGGCGCGCCGGTGCTGACGGTCGGCGACGCCGACGGCTTTGCCGCCGGCGGCGGCATCATCGGCATGTACATCGAGGGCGACAAGGTCCGCTTCGAAGCCAATCCCGATGCCGCCCAGCGGGCCGGCATCAAGCTCAGTTCGCAGATCCTCAAGCTCGCCCGCATCGTCAGGGACGCAAGGAGCGGCCGATAATGTTCCGACGTCTCCTGCGCACCGGCTCGATCAGCCACAAGCTGCGCCTGATCAACCTGCTGACCACCGGCAGCGCCTTCCTGATCGCGGTGCTGCTGCTGACGGCCTACGACTACCTCGAATTGCGCTCGACGCTGATCGAGGACGCCCAGGCCAAGACGGAGTTCGTCGGCCGCACCAGCGCCTCGGCGCTGGTCTTCGACGACCCCGGCGCCGCCGCCACCTACCTCAAATCCCTCGCCGACGACCGCCAGGTGCTGCTCGCCAGCCTGTGGAACGCCGACGGCGGGCATGTCGCCGACTACCGCGCGCCCCACGCCACGGCCCCCGCCTTCGACCGTCCGCCGCCACCCGGCCATCACCTGAGCCTGACGACCCTCGACGTCGCCCAGGCGATCCGCGTCGACGACAATCCGGTCGGCACCGTCGCGCTGCGCTTCGACCTCGGCAAGCTGTACCTGCGCCTGCTGTGGCACGTGCTCGCCTTCGCG
>SSSX01000186.1 GCA_015657735.1 Zoogloeaceae bacterium | reverse complement strand
GCTCTCCCGCGCGACGGCGCGCACATTACCATTCGGGGCGGAGGAGGGCAAGGGTCTGCTAAACTCGCGCGGATGACACCGTCCCGAAGCCGTTTCCTGCCGATTCGCGGCCTGCGTTACCACCTGCGCGAGTGGGGGGATGAAGGCGCGCCCAAGCTCTTCCTACTGCATGGCTGGATGGATGTCTCCGCGTCCTTCCAGTTCCTCGTCGACGAGCTGCGCGGCGGCTGGCATGTGATCGCCCCCGACTGGCGGGGCTTCGGCCAGACCGAGTGGATCGCTGGCGACGCCTACTGGTTTCCGGATTATCTCGGCGATCTCGACGCCATCCTGCGCACCTGTGCGCCCGACGAGGCGGTGACGCTGGTCGGTCACAGCATGGGTGGCAACGTGGCCTGCCAGTACGCCGGCGTGCGGCCGTCGCGGGTCGCCCGGCTCGTCGCGCTGGATGCCTTCGGGCTGGCCGACTGCGTGCCCGAGCAGTCGCCCGGCCGTCTCGAAAAATGGCTGAACCAGCTCGAACAGCCGATGAGTTTCAGCACCTACCCGAACCGGGCCGCGCTCGCGGCGCGTCTGCAGACCGCCAACCCGCGCCTGCCGGCCGACAAGGCGGCTTTTCTTGCTGCGCATGTGGGCGAGGCGGGCGGGCAGGGGGGCATCCGGGTGGCCGGCGATCCGGCCCACCGGCGCGTCAATGCGACGCTCTACCGCCGCGAGGAGGCGCTCGCCGCGTGGCGGCGCGTGACGGCTCCGACCCTGTGGGTGGCGCCGGCCGAGCCCGCGTTGCGGCGGCGCATGGGGATCGACGATGCGGCGCATGCCGAGGCGCGCTCGGCGTTCCGCGATTTCCGCGAGGTCGAGGTGGCCGACAGCGGACACAACCTGCATCACGACCAGCCGGCCGAAGTCGCGCGGATCGTCGAGGCTTTCCTGTTGTCCAATTCGGTATGAACACCCTCAACGCCGACCTCCACTGCCATTCCACCGCCTCGGACGGCGTCCTTGCGCCGGCCGATGTGGTCCGGCGTGCCCACGCCAACGGCGTCGACCTGCTGGCGCTGACCGACCACGACGAACTGCTCGGGCTGCCCGAAGCGGCGGCGACGGCGGCCGGACTCGGCCTGCGCTTCGTGCCGGGGGTCGAGATCTCCGTGTCGTGGCTCGACCAGACGATCCACATCGTCGGCCTCGCTGTCGATCCCGCCAACGCAGCGCTGGCGGCCGGGCTGCGCCAGGTACGCGACGGGCGCGACGGCCGCGCCGCGCGCATCGCCGGCGAACTGGAACGCATCGGCATCGGCGGTGCCCTCGAAGGCGCGCTGCGCTATGTCGGCAATCCGGCACTGATCAGCCGCGCCCATTTCGCACGTTTTCTGGTCGAGGCCGGCGCCGCCCGGAATGTCCACGAGGTTTTCCTGCACTACCTCGCGCGCGGCAAGCCGGGCTACGTCGAACACGTCTGGGCGACGCTGGACGAGGCGCTCGGCTGGATCAAGGGCGCCGGCGGGGTGGCGGTGATCGCCCACCCGGGGCGCTACCGTCTGTCCCATGCCGAAATGGACATCTTCTTCGAGAAGTTCCGCGAGCTCGGCGGCGATGCGGTCGAGGTTTCCTGCGGCGCCCATGACGGCGGGCAGTTGCTGGCGTTTGCGCGGATGGCGCGCAGGTTCGGCCTGCTGGCCTCGCGGGCGTCCGATTTTCACGGTCCGGCAGACAGCCCGGTCGATCTCGGCCGGGCCCCGCCGCTGCCGCCCGACCTCACGCCGGTGTGGTCGAAACTGATCTGAGGGGCCGGACGGCATCGACGGGCGCCGGCGCTGCGCGTTTCCCCTTTTGTTTTCTTGATGGCATTTATCCATGTCCCAGTTTTTTTCCCTGCATCCCGACCAGCCGCAGCTCCGCCTCGTCAAACAGGCGGCCGAGATCATGCGCGGCGGCGGCCTCGTCGCCTTTCCGACCGATTCCGCCTACGCCCTCGGCGGCCATACCGGCGACAACCCGCTGCTGGCGCGCATCCGGCGCATTCGCGGAGTGGACGAGCGGCATCACTTCACGCTGATCTGCCGCGATCTTTCGGAGATCGCCACCTACGCGCGGGTCGATAACGCCCAGTACCGCCTGCTGAAAGCCACCACGCCCGGCCCATACACCTTCATCCTCGAGGGGACGAAGGAGCTGCCGCGGCGCCTGCTCCATCCCAAACGCAAGACCATCGGCCTGCGGATTCCCGACCATCCGGTGGTTTCGGCGCTGCTTGCCGCGCTCGGCGAGCCGCTGCTCAGCTCGACGCTGCTGCTGCCCGGCGACGATCATCCGCTCACCGATCCGGACGACATCCGCGAACGGCTCGAGAAGGACGTCGATCTGGTCATCGAAGCCGGCCCGTGCCGCGGCGAGGCCACCACCGTCATCGACCTCACCAGCGGCAGCCCGGTGCTGGTGCGGGAAGGGCGGGGCAGCCTGGCGCCGTTCGGGCTCTGATCGTGTCGCCGGGCCGGCGACGGGCGGGGCCAGGCG
>SSSX01000185.1 GCA_015657735.1 Zoogloeaceae bacterium | reverse complement strand
ATCAACAACGCCGGCAGCGCCGGCAGCGCGATCGGTACGGCCCTGAGCGGCGGCCTGCTGCCGACGACGGCCATCCAGTACGTGGTCGCCACCGCAACCAATGCCAACACCTTCAACGCCGATGTCGGCGGTTACGGTCCGGCCGACAACTACAGCCTGTCATATACGGCACAGGGCGCGTTCTCGCCGCCGCTGAGTTTCGCCAACCTGTTCCCGAGTATCACCAGCGACGGCGGCAATGCCACGGCAGCGGTGTCGGTGGCCGAAAACACGACGGCCGTGACCACGGTCGCCGCCAGCGATGCCAATGGCGACACGATCACGTACTCGATCAGCGGCGGTGCCGATCAGGCGAAGTTCACGATCAATGCCGCCACCGGTGTGCTGGCCTTCCTGAGCGCGCCGGATTTCGAGGCACCGACCGATACCGATCACGACAACGTCTATCAGGTGACGGTCACGGCCAGCGACGGTCACGGCGGCACCGATACCCAGCAGATCAGCGTCAGCGTCACGAATGTTGCCGATGGCGGCAATTCGGCCCCGAGCGTCGCGAATGCGATCGCCGATCAGAACGCCACCGAAGATCAGCCGTTCTCGTTCCAGTTCGCCGGCAATACCTTTGCCGATGCCGATGTCGGCGACACGCTGAGTTACACGGCGACCCTCGCCAACGGCAATCCGCTGCCGACGTGGCTGAGTTTCAACGCCGCAACGCGCACGTTCTCCGGCACACCGGCCAACGGTGATGTCGGCGCGATCACGGTGCGCGTGACGGCAACCGATTCCGGCAGTGCGAGCATCAGCGACGACTTCGTGCTCACCGTCGCCAACGTCAACGACGCGCCGATCATCCTCGGCACGGTCGCAGCACAGGCGGTCAACGACAATGCAACGCTCGCACCGTTTGCTGCCGTCCTCGTCGCCGACATCGATAACCCGGCACAGACGCTGACGGTCACGGTCACGCTCGATACGGCTTTAAAGGGCACGCTGAGCCATCCCGGCGGTGGCAGCTACAACCCCGGCACCGGCATCTGGAGCTTCAGCGGCAGTGCCGCAGCCGCAACGAATGCGCTGCGCGCGCTGGTATTCACGCCGACGGCAAACCTCGCCCCTCCCGGCGCAACGGTCACGACGACGTTCACGATCGCGGTTGACGATGGAGTCGCCGCGCCGGTCATCGATGCCGTGACCACGGTCGTCAGCACCTCGGTCAATGACGCCCCGACCCTCGCCAGCCCCATTGCCGACCAGAACGCCACCGAGGATCAGCCGTTCGGCTTCCAGGTGCCGGGCAATACCTTCGCGCACGTCGATGTCGGCGATGTCCTGAGTTACACGGCCACGCTCGCCAGCGGCAATCCGCTGCCGGCGTGGCTGACGTTCAATGCCGCCACCCGCACCTTCTCCGGTACACCGGCCAATGCCGATGTCGGTGCAATCACGGTGCGCGTGACGGCGACGGATGGAAGCAGCGCCGCGATCAGCGATGACTTCGTGATCACGGTCGCCAACGTCAACGATGCTCCGACACTGGCCAATTCGATTCCGGATCAGAACGCGACCGAGGATCAGCCGTTCAGCTTCCAAGTGCCGGCCAATACCTTTGCCGATGTCGATGCCGGCGATGTGCTGACGTATTCGGCCACGCTCGCCAATGGCGATCCGCTGCCGACGTGGCTGACGTTCAATGCCGCCACCCGCACGTTCTCCGGCACACCGGCCAACGGTGATGTCGGCGCGATCACGGTGCGCGTGACGGCGACCGACGGCAGCAGTGCCGCAATCAGCGATGATTTCGTGATCACGGTCGCCAACGTCAATGACGCGCCGGGCGTTGCGAACAGCATCCCGGATCAGAACGCCACCGAGGATCAGCCGTTCTCGTTCCAGTTCGCCGGCAATACCTTTGCCGATGTCGATGCCGGTGATGTGCTGACCTATTCGGCCACGCT
>SSSX01000184.1 GCA_015657735.1 Zoogloeaceae bacterium | reverse complement strand
GCGGGACACGACCACGTTGTTGCGCTTGCGGTCGAGCTTGATGACGCGGAATTCGAATTCCTTGCCTTCGAACGGGGTGGTGTCCTTGACCGGACGCATGTCCACCAGCGAACCCGGCAGGAAGGCGCGGATGCCGTTGACCATGACGGTCAGACCACCCTTCACCTTGCCGGTGATCATGCCCTTGACGAGGATCGCGTCGTTGAGGGCCTTGTCGAGGTCGTTCCAGGCGGCGATGCGCTTGGCCTTGTCGCGGGAAAGGCGGGTTTCGCCGTAGCCGTCTTCGAGCTGCTCGATGGCAACCTGGACGTAGTCGCCGACCTGGGCGGTCACTTCGCCGCGGTCGCTGCGGAATTCGTCGAGGGGGATGTAGCTCTCGGACTTGAGGCCTGCGTTGACGACCACGAAGTTCTGGTCGATACGCACGACTTCGGCGGTGATGACTTCACCGGCGCGCATTTCCTGGCGGTTGAGGGACTCCTCGAACAGCGCGGCAAAACTTTCCTCGAAGGAAACAGGGGTGGCAGTGGACATAGTGGAAAAAAGAACCTTACAACCGTCGCGAAACGGCTCCTGGTTAAAAAACTTCCGCGCCCGGGCGGGCTGCGGAAGACGTCAGCTGCGAAGCTGCGCGGCCTTATCGACAACGAAATCGACGGCCTGCTGGATCGTCATTTCGGAGGTGTCGAGGAGCGCCGCATCTTCGCTCTGCCTGAGCGGCGCGACGGCGCGCTGGGAATCCCGGGCGTCGCGTTCGCGCAAGTCTTTTAGCAGATCATCCATGTTAGCAGTCATTCCTTTACTGATCAACTGCTTATAACGACGCTCCGCCCGCGCCTCGACCGATGCGGTGAGGAAAATCTTGACGGGCGCATCCGGGAAGATCACCGAGCCGATGTCGCGGCCCTCGGCGACCAGGCCGCGCCCCCCGCGATAGCTGCGCTGGCGCCAGAAAAGCGCGTCGCGCACCGCCGGCAGCACCGCCACCTTCGACGCGCCGACCGAGCATTCCTCGCTGCGGATCGCTTCGGTCACCTCGTCGTCGCCGAGGAAAATCCGCTCGTCGTCGAAGCGCGCCGGCAGCGCGGCGGCGAGCGCGGCCAGCCCCGCCTCGTCGTCCAGCGCGAGGCCGCGGCGCAGCCCGGCCAGCGCGACGAGACGGTAGAGGGAACCGCTATCGAGGTGATCGAAGCCGAGCAGCGCGGCGACCCGCGCGCCCACCGTCCCCTTGCCCGACGCCGACGGGCCGTCGATGGCGACGACCGGCACCGGCGTGGCGATGCCGGCGAAGGTGGCAAAATATTCAGGGAAGGTCTTGGCCACGCATTTCGGATCGTTGATGCGCACGTAGGGGCCGCCGAGGGTGGCCAGCGAGAAGCACATGGCGACCCGGTGATCCTCGTAGGTATCGATCACCGCCGGGCGGAGCCGCGCCGGCGGGGTGATCTTCAGGCTTTCGGGAAATTCCTCGACGGTGGCGCCGAGCTTGCGCAGTTCGGTGGCCATCGCGGCGATGCGGTCGGTTTCCTTGACCCGCCAGCTGCCGATGTTGCGCAGATGGGTGGTGCCGTCGGCGAACAGCGCCGCGACGGCGAGGGTCATCGCCGCGTCGGGGATGTGGTTCAGATCGAAGTCGATAGCCTTCAGCCGGCCGTCCTCCGGTGCGCGGGCCTCGATCCAGTCCTCGCCCCAGCTGATCCGGGCGCCCATCGCGGCCAGTGCGTCGGCAAACTTGACGTCGCCCTGGATGCTTTGCCGGCCGGCGCCGACAACCCGCACCGGTCCGCCGCCGAGGGCGCCGGCGGCGAGGAAATAACTGGCCGTGGAGGCGTCGCCCTCGACAGCGATCCGCCCCGGCGACACGTAGCGCTGGCCGGCCGGCACGATGAAGCGGCTCCAGCCTTCGCGCTGCACGATGACCCCGAAACGCTCCATGAGGTTGAGGGTGATCTCGACGTAGGGCCGGCTGATCAGTTCGCCCTCGACGTCGATGGTCAGCGGCTTGTCGCGGGCCACCAGCGGCGCCGCCTGCAGCAGGCCGGTGAGGAACTGGCTCGACACGTTGCCGCGCACGCTAATCCGTTCGGCGCCGAGCTGTGCCGGCTTCAGGGCCAGCGGCGGATAGCCGGCCTGACCGAGCCACTCGACGGCGGCGCCGAGCTGCGCCAGACCATCGACGAGATCGCCTATCGGCCGCTCGTGCATGCGCGGCACGCCGGCCAGACGCACTTCGGCCGCCGGATCGGCGCAACCCGACAGGCTGGCGACGATGGCCGGCACGAGGGTGCGGATGCTGAGGCCCGAGTTGCCGACGAAAATCTCGGCCCGGAGCTGCGGAAAACGTCCGCCGCAACCGGCGACCCGCAGCGCCGCGCCCTCCTCCGTGACCGCCACGCCGAGCGCGACGATGGCGTTGCGCATCACGCGGGTGTCGTCGGAATCGAGCAGGGCTTCGACGACGGTTTCGCCCTCGGCCAGTGCCGCCAGCAGCAGGACGCGGTTGGAAATGCTCTTCGAACCCGGCAGGCGTACGGTGCCGGCGGCCTTCCGCATCGGCGGCAGATCGATGAATTCCATGGAGACTCCTAGTTCTAGATGGCGCCGCGCCGCGGGAGCGGCGCGCCCGGCAGATGGGTGGGCGCGCTCATTCCCCCGACGGGATGGCGGGAAAAGCCTTGTCGGCCCAGGTGTTGCGGGCGCGGCTGGCGTCGGCGAAGACGGCTTCGAGGGCCGGGCCGTCGGCCTCGACGAGCAGCGCGCGCAGGTAGGCCAGCTCGGCAAGATAGGCATCCAGCTCGGCGAGCAGGGAATGGCGATTGGCCACGCAGATGTCGCGCCACATTTCCGGATGGCTGCCGGCGACCCGGGTGAAATCGCGGAAACCGCTCGCCGCGTAGCTGAACAGCTGTTCGGCGTTGGCCCGCCCGGCCAGGTCGTGGACCAGGCCGAAGGCCAGCAGATGCGGCAGATGGCTGACCGCGGCGAAGACGCGGTCGTGCTCCTGCGGGCTCATTTCGTGGAGCACGGCGCCGCACGCCGACCACACTTCGCGCACGCGGGCGACGGCCGCGGGGCGGTTTTCGGGCAACGGTGTGACGACGACCTTGCGGCCGCGGTAGAGCCCGGACTGGGCGGCGGCCGGCCCGCTCTTCTCTGCGCCGGCGATGGGATGCGCCGGCACGACGTTGGCGAGGTGGGCGCCGAGGTGGCGGTAGATCGCTTCGATCACGTCGCGCTTGGTGCTGCCGGCGTCGGTGACGACGGTGTCCGGCCCGAGGTGCGGCGCCATCGCCGCGGCCACAGCGTCCATCTGGCCGACCGGCATCGCCAGCAGCACGAGATCGGCGCCGGACAGCGCGTCGGCCCAGTCGGTGCAGATTTCGTCGAGGATGCCCAGTTGCCGGGCGGCCGCCAGCGGCTCGGGGCGCCGGCCGACGCCGACCACGCGCCCGACCAGCCCCGCCTCGCGCAGCGCGAGGGCAAACGAGCCGCCGATCAGGCCGACGCCGCAGACGACCAGCTTGGCTATCTTCTTCACGGCCGGCACCGGGTCAGACCAGAGAGTCTGCCAGGGCTTCGAGGAAGCGCGCGTTCTCGTCGGGCAGGCCGATCGACACGCGCAGCCACTCGGGCATGCCGTAGCCGCCGATGGGGCGCACGATGACACCCTGGCGCAGCAGGCGCAGATTGACGCCGGCGCCGTC
>SSSX01000183.1 GCA_015657735.1 Zoogloeaceae bacterium | reverse complement strand
GGCCTGGAGAGTCTGGCGACCCTCGAGGACGACATTGGCGGCGGCGTCGGTCAACGGCACGCGGGCGACGATCTCCTCGGGCGAGGGCATGCGGTCGAAGGCCGCGATGTTCAGGTTTTCGGTCTGGGCGGTGGGCATGGCAGTGGATTCGAAGGCGGTGCTGCAAGCAGCGGAATCTGCAATTCTAACCCGAAGCGCCGGTGCGGATCGTGCGTCGCGCCAGGTCGAGCACCGACGGCAGCCGGTGATCGACGAAATGAGGCCGGCGCAGGCTGCGGCTGATCCACACGGTCGTCATGCCGAGGCGTTTGGCGGTACGCAGGTTCTCGGCGCTGTCTTCGACCAGGATGCAGCGCGCCGCGTCGAGGCGGTGATCCTTCAGCAGATGCCGGAATCCGCGGATGCCCGGCTTGGGGTGAAAGCGCATCCGTTCGACGGAGTAGACGTCGGCGAAATGGCGGCGGATGCCCATCACGTCGAGGACCGCCTCGGCGTAGCGCCGCGGGCCGTTGGAGAAGACGATCTTGGTGCCGGGCAGGCGACGCAGCAGGTGGTCGAGGGCGTTGTCGAAAACGACCATCCGGTCGAGTTCGGGAAACCGGTGGGTGTCGTCCAGAAAGTGGCGCGGGTCGGTGCCGTGGTGGCGCATCAGTCCGAGCAGGGTGGCGCCGTAGCGGCGCCAGTAATCCATGCGCAGGCGGTTGGCGGCGGCTTCGTCCAGCGCCAGGTGGCGCATGAGGTAGGCCGTCATGCTGCGGTTGATGTGCGGGAAGATGTGCGGGCTGGCGTTGTGCAGCGTGTTGTCGAGGTCGAACAGCCAGACGGGATGCATCGCTCAGCCCGGCCGTGGCTGGAAGCGGACGATCGCGCGGCCGTCGTCGGCAAGCTTCGGTTCGGCCTTCCAGGCGTGGCCGTAGACGACTTCGACGGTGGCCGGCAGGCGGCCGTCGCGACGCAGTTGCTCGTAACCGGCACGCAGCGCGTGCCAGTGATCCTTGCCGACCAGGCCGCGCGGACGGCTGAGCGCGGCGTTGGCGGAGCCGCTGGCGCGCAGGTCGTGGAAGAGATCGTCGAGCTTCGTGTAGGTGACGGTGAGCATTTCCATGTCCATCACCGGGTCGGAGAAGCCGGCGCCGACGAGGGCGTCGCCGAGGTCGTGCATGTCGATGAAGCGGTGCAGGTGTTCGGCGCCCGAGGGCGGCAGCGCGGCGCGGAGTTCCTTCAGGGTGTCCGGACCGAGGGTCGCGAACATCAGCATGCCGCCCACTTCGAGCACCCGGTGGATTTCCTTCAGGGCCGGCAGCGGGTCGTGCAGCCACTGCAGCATCAGGTTGGACCAGACCAGCGAAACACTGCCGCGGGCGAGCGGCAGGGCGACGGCGTCGGCGCACACGAAAGCGGGCTCGGCCGGCTTGCCGAAGCGCATCAGGCGCTGGAGCAGACCGGCCGGGCCGCGGGCCTGGGCGAGCATCGCCGGGGCGACGTCGATGGCGAGGCGGGGAATGCCGGGGTAGCGCTGGGCGAACGTGGCCAGGTCGGCGCCCGGGCCGCAGCCGAGGTCGAGAATGCGCTTCGGCTCGATGCGGATGTAGTCGAGGCGTTCGCCCATGCGGCGCGAAATCTCCCGCGCGAGGGTGTCGACGCCGGCGTAGCCCGCCGCCGCCCGGCCGGCCCGACGGCGCACGAGGCGCGGGTCGAGCTGGAAATCCGGTGCGGTCATCGGCGGGACGGGGACGGGCGG
>SSSX01000024.1 GCA_015657735.1 Zoogloeaceae bacterium | reverse complement strand
CCCGATCAGGTCGGAGATCAGGTCGGCCGTGCTGCCGTGGCGGTCGCGGTCGGGGTTGTACTCGACGATTTCCAGTGCCTTGAAGCCGGGCTGGCCGGCTATCCAGTGAATGGCGGTCAGCACGTCGTTGGCCAGCAGGCCGTCGGGTTCCGGGCTGCCGACGCCGGGGGCGAGGCGCGGGTCGATGGCGTCGAGGTCGAGGGTGACGCCGAAGCCGGCCGGAGCGCCGGCGACGATGGCCATGGCGTCGTCCAGGCAGGCGGGAAAGCCGCGTTGCAGGATTTCTTCGCTGTCGATGATGCGCACGCCGAGGCGCTGCAGGAAGGCCATTTCCTCCGGTTCGTAGCTGCGCGGGCCGAGGACCACGGTATGCGCCGCGCTGACCTGGGCGCCGGTCAGGCCGATGTCGAGCAGGCGCTTGTCACCGCGGCCGAGCAAGCAGGCCAGCGGCATGCCGTGGATGGCGCCGGAGTAGCTGGTTTCCGGCGTGTGGCTGTCGAGGTGGGCATCGATCCAGAGCAGCCCGGGCGCCTGGCCGAGGGCGCGGGCGACGCCGCTCCAGGTGCCGATGGCGACCGAGTGATCGCCGCCGATGACCACCGGAAAATGCCGGTCGCGCAGGCTGAGCGCCACTTCGTCGGCGAGGTGGCGGCAGAGTTCGGCGATGCGGGCGGTGTGCGACAGGCCGGGGCCGTCCGGCGCGAACAGGGTACGCCCCCAGTCGAGCAGCGGGTGGTGTTGGAGTTCATGCCAGGCTTGCGAGTGATGGAAGGCGACCGGGCCGTCAGCGCAGGCTTTGTCCTGAGCCCCGATGCCGCTGGCGGCGCCGATGATCCGGATGCGGGCGCAACGGCCCGGGCCGTGCGCTTTCATGCGCCGAGAGCGGCCAGCGCCGACCGCAGTTCGGCCCGCAGTTCGGCCATTTCGGCTTCGAGCGCTGCCACCCGGGCCGTCAGGTCGTCGATCTCGGCGTGACTGCCGGCCTCACCCGGCTTTTCGATTTTGGCCGAATTTTCCGGTTGACCGCAGAGCAGGTGCATCCAGCGGTTTTCCCGGGAACCGGGCAGGCGCGGCAACTCGACGACCAGCGGCTGCCCGCCGCGGCCGGCCAGTTCGTCGAGGAAGGCCTCGACCGACGAGATATCAGCGAAGCGGTGGAGGCGTTCGCAGTTGAGGCGCAGTTCGCCGGCCGTCTGCGGCCCGCGCAGCATGAGCACGGTGAGCAGCGCCGAGGCCTGGGTCGGCACGCCGAGCACCTTTTCCAGCTGGTGCTCGAAGCGGCTGACCCGGCTGCCGCTGACTTCGCGGACCAGGCCGAGATCCTTCAGCGTATCGATGGCCTGCAGCAATTCCCCCTCGCCGGCCTCGATCACCGGGTTGCGGCTGGTCTTCTGGTTGCAGCCGGCCTGCAGCGCGTTGAGCGACAGCGGGTAGGTGTCGGGCACCGTCCGCTGCTTCTCGACCAGGGTGCCGAGCACCCGGCATTCGATCGGCGACAGCACGGGTATGGTCTCGCTCGTCATGGAAAATCCTTGTTCAATCTTTCGCTTCGCCCGGCGCTTTGTCGCGCAGCCAGGCCCGGTAAATCTGCAATGCGACGTGGGCATCGTTGGCGGCGTAGAGCAGTTGCCGCTCGCTGAGCCGCGGGCTGGCCCAGTTGCTGGTGCCGACCTTCTTCGATTTGTGCAGCTTCTGGCCGAAATAATGCGCGACTGCCACCTTGGCGCCGACCGTACCGCGATGCCCGGGGCCGCGCAAGACTTCGCCGAGGTCGATCACGTGATTCAAGGCGATACCAAGGCGTGAATGCAGCACGCTGCGGTCGTTGCCCAGGCCGAAACCGACCTTGAGGATGGCCGGCGATTCGAGCACCGTTTTGAGCACCGGAATGTTGGCCGACAGCGCCACGGGAAACAGCCAGGCGTGCTCGTCGGTAGCCAACTGCACCAGGTGCGGCCCGGTCGACACCTCGCCCTTGCGGAAGGTCGGCTTCGATTCGCTGTCGAAGCCGATCACCGCCGCGGCCTGCAAGGCCGCCAGGGCCTGGCCGGCCAGTTCGGCGTCGTCCACCAGCGTCACATCGGCCAGCCCGATCCCCGGGTAAACGGGCAGTTCGGCGGCCGCCAGCTGCGCCCGGCTGAGCACGACGTCGCTCAAGATTGGCTCCTCGGGCTGGTGGCTTGCATCGCAAATCGGGTCATCCATGTATCCTTGCGCTTTTTCCAGTCGACTAGTGTATGGGATCGCGTCGTCCGCCAGGCTTTTTCTCGAAACTGATCGCCCGCCTTTTCCCCCGGCCGGCGCCGCTTTCGGGGAACGCCCGGGCCCGCCAGCTGATCGCCGCCATCGACCGCGGCGGCCTGCCGCTCAATGCCGCCCGGGTCAATGCCATCGCCCGCGACCTCGGGCTGGAGGTGTCGCGCAAGGCACCGGTCGAGCAGACCGTACAGCGTATCCGCGAAGCCCTGACGCGCATTGGCGACCATGAGTAAGCCCTGGTACCTCTACCTCATCGAATGCGAGGACGGCAGCATCTACACCGGCATCACCGTCGATGTCGCGGCCCGCTACGAAGCCCACCGCCTCGGCACCGGCGCCCGCTACACCCGCGCCCACAAGCCGCGCCGCCTGCTCGGCCAGGAAATCCACGCCGACCGCTCGGCGGCGTCCAAGGCCGAATACCGGGTCAAGAAACTGAGTCCCGCCGAGAAGCGCCGTTACGCGGCCACGTTGGCCGGCGATCCGCCCAAGCCGACCGACGAGCCTGGCTAACGGTAACAAAAGGGCAACAAAAAAGCGCCCCGAAAGGCGCTTGATTGCTTGCTGCAGGACTGGCGGAGACGGAGGGATTCGAACCCTCGATGCAGGTTTTGCCCGCATGCTCCCTTAGCAGGGGAGTGCCTTCGACCTCTCGGCCACGTCTCCAGACCCGCTACAGCAATGAGGCGCGGATGATATAGGCTCCGCGCCCTTTGGTCAAACTTACTGGTCGAGACCGAAGGCGCGATGCAGCATGCGCACGGCCAGTTCCAGGTATTTCTCGTCGAGGACGACGGAGATCTTGATCTCGGAGGTCGAAATCATCTGGATGTTGATGCCTTCGTCGGCCAGGGCCTTGAACATCTGGCTGGCGACGCCCGGGTGCGAACGCATGCCGACGCCGACGGCGGAGACCTTGCAGATCTTGTTGTCGCCGGTCACTTCGCGGGCGCCGAGCTTCTGCTTGACGCCTTCGAGGATGTCCTTGGCCTTGG
>SSSX01000182.1 GCA_015657735.1 Zoogloeaceae bacterium | reverse complement strand
CGCCGAAGACTGGCAGCACCGCGGCCTCGCCCGCCGGCTGATGGGCGTGCTCATCGAAACCGCCCGCAACCGCGGGCTCAACGCGATGACCGGCATCTTCCTGTCGAACAACGAGCGCATGCTGAAGTTCGTCAGCAGCCTCGGCTTCGTGCTGTCCAACGACCCGGAAGACAACACCGTCAAGCACGGCGTCCTGACCCTGCAGGGCTGAGGCTGAGGCTGAAGCTGCTCGACCCCTTTGGCGCGGCGCCCGGAGCCCGCGCCAAAGGGGCGATCTGACGTCCGCTCAGCCGCGCCGGCGAGCGGCGGAGTGCTTCCGCAGGAGCAGCACACCCACCAGCAGCGGGCCGGCGAGCGCCAGCCCGCCGGGTTCGGGAACCGCCCGTAGCGTGGTGGCGGCAGCGAAGAAGATGCCCGCCGAGTTGTCCTGATTGGTCTCGATCTCCCAGTACGGCAGTTGCCCGAGGATGTCCGAACCGAGGAAGTTGTCCTGGAAGGGATCGAGCGACGGCGCCAGGATGCCGACCGGAACGATGAAGGACGTGAACCCCGGGTCCGAGAACAGGCGGATCTCGACGCTCGCCTGCGGCGCCGAAAACACGCTGCCGGTCTGGCCGGTGAACTGCCCGCTCGGCAGGATGGACGGATCGAGCCCCAGCGCGATCGCCAGTTCCTGCGAGATCAGCGTCGACGCCATGCCCGACGCGATCAGGAACGGGATGTCGGTCAGGCTCGTCCCGCCCAGGCTGGCGATGCCCAGCGGCAGCGTGAAACCACCGTAGCTCAGCTCTTCGTTCTGTTGCACTGGCCGCGGAGGCAGCGGCGCGATGCCGTTCGAACGCGTGCCGATCGGCCGGCCATCCTGATTGACCTGGATCGGGGTCGGAAAGGCGAGAAAATTGGCGATATCCGCGGTAGTGCGCCGGGCCGCGGTATTGACCTGATCCTTGGTCACGACCGCCAGATATTTGCCGCCGGGCCCCTCGACCCGCGTGATCGAACCGAAGTTTGCGGTGAGGTACGTGTCGGGAATGGTTGCGCCGCCCGGTCGCGGCAGCGGCAGGGTGTCGGCTTTGGCCGGCAACGCCGGCACCTGCACGGAGTTGCCGGGAGCCGCCACCGGCGCGACACTGAAACCGAGCGCCGCGGCGGCCGGCACGTCGGCATTGCGCGAGCCGGCCACGTCGCCGCCCACGCCACGGAAGGTCTGCGGCGTGCCGCCGGTGAGGGATGGCACGATGGCCGCCCCGGTATCGAACTTGATGTTGGCGCTGCCGCCGGCGCCGGTATCGATCAGCGCCTTGATCGTCACCGGCGATCCGTTCACCGTCGCCGTGAGGTCGATGAAGGGGCGACCGGACGTGTCCCCCGCCGGCGGGTCGGCGAGCGTGAACACGAAACCGTTGGCCTGCGCCGACAGCGGCACCAGCACTGCGCCGGCGACGCTCGCCGCGAGCAGCCGCCAGGCCCGGAAAGCCTGGCGTGGCGCCGGCCGGCGGCGGGCGAAACGGCCCAGGCCAAGCAGCCCGACCAACACCAGCACCGTCGTCGACGGTTCGGGCACCGCCACCGAGGCGAGCGAAACCTCGGTCCACACGCCACCGGTCAAGTCGTAGGAATTGCCGGCGGATGCGCCCGCGAAGCTGACCGTGCCGTAGGTGGTGATGAAGTCGTAGGGATTCGCCCCCGTCAGCGTGAAGCTGCGCGAGGCGTCCGGCAGGTAGTCGCCGTCGAGCAGCGACAGCGAACTGAACGCCGACGGCGGCAGGCTGGTCCGGTTGAGCTCCTCAAGCGCGAGTTCGGTGGACGTGAACAGGAAGCCGGCCTCGCCCAGGCGTACCGTTTCGGTGCCCGGGTTGCTGACCGTCACCGTCAGCTCGGTGCTGCTCGGCACGAAGGCGAAGCGCATGTTCAGCGACGGCGTCGGGCGCCGCGTCGGACTCGTCGCGTAGGACCACGCAACGCCGAGCAGGACCGGCTTGGTGCCGTTCCCGAAGACGCCGAAATGGCGGTCCGTGGTGCGGTCCTGGGCGATCGAGTTGGACCCCGAGTAATGCACCACGGTGTTGCCATCGGCGTTCACCGCGACGCCGCGCGCCGGATCGGCGAACGCGTTGGTCAGCGAACTGAGGCCCCCGGTGAGCGTCTGGCCGGTGATGTCGCCCTGAAACAGGAATTCGAAGTCATTCGCACCGCGCGCATCGAGCTGGCGGTAATCGGCGTTCAGCGCCCACGCCTGCACTCGTTCGGGCAGGGCGGCCAGAACAAGCAAGGGGACGAGACCAGCAAGAAATGAACGCAGGATGGTTCGATGAAAGGCCATGAAATTCTCCCTGGAGGAAGCACATTCGAACGAGACGCGTGATGGTGTGGGCAAGCGGGAAGGTCGGACGAATGGCTCATCAAGGGCTCATGGCGGCGCTCTCCCGATAGCCGGCAGGATGCTGTCTCGAAATCCCGCGGGTTACCGGCGCCCGCGACGAGACGGAGACGAAGGACAACGCCGATCGGCACGTATCCTTCAGCCGCTTTCGCTCCGTAGGGGCAGCGAATGCAAACGAGCCACGTCAGATGCAGTGTCGGGGGGGAACGGATGAGCGCTCGTGCCGGCTCCCCGCCACGCCTCGCCACAGGAGCACCGAGGCGCATGGATCGAGTATAGAAACGGACTTTGGGCTGTCAACGCGAGTTGCGCCCGGGTACGCGCGCCCCACTGCAGACCGGCGTCGGTCGATCCGTTACAGTCGCCACGGAGCCTGCAACGGCGAAATCGCGCCGGATGCGCACACCCTCGACGGCACAACCGGGCCACCGGTCACGTGGGCCGGCAACCGGCAGTCAACCAAGGAGCGGCACAGCATGGCCACAAGGAGAAACCTGTCCCCCCGCTGGGAGCACCTTTGCGCGGGTCCGGACGAACGGGCGCGGCACCGCGACGAATGCACGGATGGCGGCCGTATTCACAACCCGGCCTACGACCTGTACCGCGACTACCACGACACCGAATGGGGCGTGCCGCTCCACGATGACCGGGCGCTCTTCGAGCTGCTCACCCTCGAGGGCGCCCAGGCCGGGCTGGCGTGGATCACCGTGCTGCGCAAACGCGAAAACTACCGCCGGGCCTTCGCGGGCTTCGATCCGGCCGCCGTCGCGCGCTTCACCGAGGCCGATCAGGCCGCCTTGCTTGCCGACCCCGGCATCGTCCGCAACCGCCTGAAGATCGCCTCCACGATCGACAACGCGCGCGCCTTCCTGGCCATCCAGGCCGAATCCGGCAGTTTCGACGCCTGGCTGTGGCAGTTCGTCGACGGCCGGCCGATCGACAACCGCTTGCGCCGCATGAGCGACGCGCCGGCCCGCACCCCGCTGTCCGACGCCCTCAGCAAGGCGCTCGGCAAGCGCGGCTTCCGCTTTGTCGGCAGCACCATCTGCTACGCCTTCATGCAGGCCGCCGGGCTGGTGAACGACCACACCACCGACTGCTGCCGCCATCGGGAAGTCGCCGCGCTATCATCGCGCCCTCAGTAACTCCGCCACACCCCGAATCATGACCGACCAGATCGAAGTCGCCGAACTCCACGGCCAGCCCGTCATCAAGCTGCAGACGCCCGACGGCGCCGTCGCCCTCGTCAGCCTGTTCGGCGCCCAGGTGCTGTCCTGGACGCCGGCCGGCGGCGAGGACCGCCTCTACCTCAGCCCACAGGCCGTCTTCGACGGGCGCAGCGCGATCCGCGGCGGCGTGCCGGTGTGTTTCCCGCAGTTTGGCGACCGCGGCCCGCTGCCCCGGCACGGCTTTGCGCGCCAGCGCCGCTGGGTGGTGAGCAACACCCGGGCCGGCAAGGAGTACGCCGTCGCCACGCTGAGCCTCGCCGACGATGACGAAACCCGCGCCCTGTGGCCGCACGCCTTCGCCGCCGAGATGAGCGTGGCCATCGGCGGCAGCCGGCTCGACCTGGAGCTGGAAGTCACCAACACCGGCGACGCCCCCTTCGCCTTCACCGCCGCGCTGCACACCTACCTGAAAGTCCGCGAAGCCGAGGCGCTGCGCATCGAAGGCCTGCGCGGCCTCGAGTACACCGACGCGGCCGACGGCGGGCGGCTCAAGAAGGAAACCGGGATCGGTGTCGTCATCGACGACGAGGTGGACCGCATCTACCACCACGCCCCGCCGACCCTGCTGCTGCGCGAGGACCACCGCGCGATGGGCATCCACGCCGAGAATTTCCCCGACGTGGTGATCTGGAATCCGTGGGTCGACAAATGCGCGGCCGTCGCCGACATGCCCGCCGACGGCTTCCGCCGCATGCTGTGCATCGAGGCCGCCGCCGTGCGCGAGCCGGTCGAACTGGCCGCCGGCGCCAGCTGGTGGGGCCGTCAGTCGCTGGTGGCGATGTAAGACGAAGGCTGGCAGTCAGCGCGCGCCGCCGTCGAGGATGCGGCGCAGGCCGAGCTTGCCGGCCAGCAGCACCGAGCCCTCGTGGGTCAGGTGGCCGACGTCGATGTACAGGAACTGGTCGCCGATCCGGGTCTTGCAGCGGCTGTCGTCGCACAGCAGTGCGTCGAACGACACGATCTGCAGGCCCTCCTCGCCGTTCAGGCGCGCCAGCAGCTCGCCGCTGCGCGCATGGAAACGCCGGTAATCGGCGAGCGGCACGCTGCAGTCGGCCAGCGGCGCGCCGATCACCAGCTTGCCCTGCTCGCGGCGCTCCATGCACGAACCGATGTTGAAACCGGCCGACGGCGGCGGCGCAACGATCACCACCCGCTTGCCGAGGGCGCGCAGGGTCCGCACCGTCTGGCGCAGATAATCCGCCGCCAGCTCGACGCTCACCTCGCGCTCGACCACCGCGCCATCGACCGCAGCCAGCGCACGCCAGTGGTGCTTGCCGTCGTCGGGGGTCAGATACTGGCGGAACGGGCTGGCCAGCACGACCACCTCGAGCGACGGCGTGCTGCGCACGTAATCCAGCACCGAGCGGTTGAAGGCCAGGCACGACTCCGCCCACGGACGCAGGTAGAACACGTTCGACATCGGCGCCAGCCCGACGAAGGGGCCACAGTTGCCGCGCGTCGCCTGCACCACGCCGCCGTCGGTGGACGCCGCCACGCCGGGCACCAGGTGCATCGCGAAGGAATCGCCCCACACCAGCACCTTCGGCTGGTCTGCCGTGCGGCACTCGGGCAGCGGCCGGAAATCCGTCTCGAAGACGCAGTTCTGCGAAAAACCGTCGTTGGGCCGCCGGATGTGCGCGTAGTCCGGCCCCGCGCCCGGCGTGCCGGCCACGACCAGCGGCACGCACAGCAGGCCGGCCGACGTCGCCAGCCCGCGCACCACCAGGCGCCGCGACGGCTGCAGCTGCAGGCGCCGGGTCGGCAGTTCGACAAAACGGTAGAGCAGCAGGCCCAGCCCGATCCCGAGCGCCAGGGTCAGCAGGCTGTGCGCCATCGTCGGCGCCGCCACCGCGGCGTTCTTGAGGAAGGCAAACGGCGGCCAGTGCGCCAGATAGAGCGAATACGAGACATCGCCGATCCGCGCCAGCCCGCGCGACACGACGGAGGTGTCGAGCAGCGGGTGACGACGCAGGATCACCACCGTCGTCGCCACGCAGACCAGCAGCGCGTCGACGCCCGGATGCGGCAGCCCGGTCGGGAACACCGGCACCACCAGCAGCACCGCCACCGCCGGCCAGAACAGCCGCGCGACCAGCGGCGCGGCGCGCTCGACCCACGCCGGCGCGATCGCCACCAGCGAACCGAGCCCCAGCTCCCAGGCCCGCATCGGCAGCAGATAGAAGGTCGCGATCGGCTTAACGGTGAGCAGCGCCAGGCACAGGCCGAGGCTCGACAGCAGCAGCACGAGGCCACCCGGAATCCAGTAGCGGCGCGGGACGAAAGCCAGGAAAGCGGGCAGCAGCAGGTAGTACTGCTCCTCGATCGACAGCGACCAGACGTGCAGCAGCGGCTTGAGGTCGGCCGCGCCGGCAAAATAGCCGGCCTGCATGTAGAGCGCCATGTTGGCGGTGAAGGTCACCGAGCCGATCAGCTGGCGGGTGAAGTCGTGCTGCTCCTGCGCGTTGAGGATGAAGGGCGCCGCCAGCGCCGACAGCAGGAAGGTGACGTACGCCGCCGGCAGCAGCCGTTTGGCACGCCGGAAATAGAACTCCGCAAACCGGAAGGTGCCCCGCTCGACCGCCCGGCGGACCATGTCGGTGATGAGGAAGCCGGAGATGACGAAGAAGATATCCACGCCGAGAAAGCCACCCGGGAGGAAACCCAGGTCGGCGTGGTAAAGCAGCACCAAGGACACCGCCAGGCCGCGCAGGGCCTGGATGTCGGTTCTGAAGCCTGGAGTCACGTCACGACCAATCTATGAAACGGATTACCGGTCCGCCATCCGGGCATGGATGCGCGGCGCTTCACCGGCGCGGCGGCGAGCCGCCCCGCGCGAAGCACCGCATCATATTATCGATCGCCGCCGGACGCCTCCCAAATAGTGCTCAGTTGGTCGCAGCCCGCACCGTGTCGGCCACGTTGCGGCCATTGACCCGGACCACCGCGACGGTGTGGCCGGTGCCATCCACCTCGACCGGTTCGACGGTCAGATTGCCGGCGTCGAGCGCCCGTTGCAGGCGCTGGGTGGCGTGTTCCGAAGTCATGCCCGGATCGCGCGCGTCGAGGCCCTGGACGCGGAACTTGCGGCCGCTCTGGTAGAAGGTCGCCCCGTCCATCGCGTAGGCGCGGGCGGCGCCGCGGGCCGGACGCTGGGGCGGCGCGGACGGTGCCGCCAGCGGCGCCGTTGCCGGCGCAGTGACGACCGGCACCGCCGCCGGCGGCGCGGCCGGAGCGGCCGGCGCGGCGGGCGACGCAGACACCGGCGCCGGCTCGGCGACGCGCGGCGCCGACATCGCTGCGGCCGCCGCCGCCGCGGACTCCGCCGCCGACAGGCTGCCTCCCCCCGCCACGGGTGCCGGCCGGGCCGGCGCCCGCGGCAGTTCGGCGGCCGCCACCGCCGGCGCGGCCACCGGCGCGGCCGGCGGCGGAATCACCACGGTCTGCCGCGCCGGAGCCGGAGCCGGCGGCGCCTGCAGCTGGCGCATCGCCGCCGCCCGCGGCAGCGGCGGGGCAGTCGGCGTGAAGGCTTCGCGGCCGATGGGTGCGGCCTCGCGCCCCGCGGGGCGTTCGACGTGCGCGGCCGGCCGCGGCGGTTCGACCGGCGCCACCCGCGCGGCAGCCGGTCCGGCGGAACGGCCCTTCGGCTGCACGGGCGGGGGCGGTGGCGGGGGCGGCACGGGCTTGCCGCCGCGCATCACCGGCGCGGCCTTCGGCGGCGGCGCCTGAACGGCGGCGCGGGCCGCGGGCCGGGTTACGGCGACCGGCGCGCGGCGCGGCGGCGCCGGCCGGGCTGCGGCGGGCCGCGGCGCGACGGCCTTCGGCGGCACCGCCGCCCTCTGCGGCGCGACTCTTGGCGCCGGCTTCGGCACGGGTTTCGGTGCAACGGCTTTCGGAACGGATGGGCGGGCAACCGGCTTGACGGCCGGTGCCGGCTTGCGGGCGGGCGCAGGATGGGTCGGCTGCGGCGCGGCGGAGGCATCGCCTCCGACCACCATCAAGCCGAACACCACCGCAGCCAGCGCGGCGAATACGGGGTTCATGCGGTGTGATCTCCAGCTGGGCCAGACTCGCCGCAAATGACGGCCTGGCGTGATGTGCGCGGAAAAACCGGCCTCCGCGGCACGGATAATCTGCGGATTTTACCGGAAACTCGTCCGGCGACGGGCTTGCAGCAACGGCCGGCTTTCTGCACCATGCGCCCTTTTTTGCGCCCGGGTCCGTCCATGCTTCTGCCGATCGAACAACGCATTGCCGCCGAATTAGGTGTACAGCCGCGTCAGGTTTCCGCTGCCGTCCAGCTTCTCGACGAAGGCGCCACGGTGCCCTTCGTGGCCCGCTACCGCAAGGAAGTCACCGGCGGCCTCGACGACACCCAGCTGCGCAACCTCGAGGAACGCCTCGGCTACCTGCGCGAGCTCGAAGAACGCCGCGCCGCGGTGATCGGCAGCATCGACGAACAAGGCAAGCTCGACCCGGCGCTGCGCGAAGCCATCGAGAACGCCGAAACCAAGCAGCGCCTCGAAGACCTCTACCTGCCGTTCAAGCAGAAACGCCGCACCAAGGCCCAGATCGCCCGCGAAGCCGGCATCGCGCCGCTGGCCGACGCGCTGCTGGCCGACCCGACGCTCAGCCCCGACAGCGCAGCCGCCGCCTACCTCAACGCCGAGGCCGGCTTTGGCGACACCCGCGCGGTGCTCGACGGCGCCCGTCAGATTTTGATGGAGCGCTTCGCCGAGGATGCCGAACTGATCGGCAAGCTGCGCGCCTACCTCGCCGACCACGGCGTGGTCGCCTCGACGGTGATCGCCGACAAGGCCAACGATCCCGACGCCGCCAAGTTCCGCGACTGGTTCGACTTCCGCGAAGCCATCGAAACGGTGCCGTCGCACCGCGCGCTGGCGCTGTTCCGCGGCCGCAACGAAGGCTTCCTGCGCCTGCAGCTGGGCCTCGACTCCGACCCCACCGACGGTTCCGCCCCCGGCCCCAACCCCTGCGAGGCGCGCATCGCCGGCCACTTCGGCATCCGCGACCAGGGCCGCCCGGCCGACGCCTGGCTGCGCGAGAGCGTGCGCTGGGCGTGGAGCGTGAAGATCTCGCTGCACCTCGAACTCGAGCTGCTTGGCGAGCTGCGCGAGAAGGCCGAGGAAGAAGCGATCCGCGTGTTCGGCCGCAACCTCAAGGATCTGCTCCTCGCCGCCCCCGCCGGCCCGCGCGCCACGCTGGGCCTCGACCCGGGCCTGCGCACCGGCGTCAAGGTGGCGGTGGTGGACCAGACCGGCAAGCTCCTCGACACCAGCGTGATCTACCCGCACGAGCCCCGCCGCGACTGGGACGGCAGCCTGCACGCGCTGTCGAAGCTGTGCGACAGGCACCGCGTGTCGCTGATCGCCATCGGCAACGGCACCGCCAGCCGCGAAACGGACAAGCTCGCCGCCGATCTCATCAAGCTGCGCCCCGAGCTGGGCATGACCAAGATCGTCGTCTCCGAAGCCGGCGCCTCGGTGTATTCCGCCTCCGAACTGGCCGCCAAAGAGTTCCCCGACCTCGACGTGAGCCTGCGCGGCGCGGTGTCCATCGCCCGCCGCCTGCAGGACCCGCTCGCCGAGCTGGTCAAGATCGATCCCAAGTCGATCGGCGTCGGCCAGTACCAGCACGATGTGAACCAGACCCGCCTCGCCCGCGCGCTCGATTCGGTGGTCGAGGACTGCGTGAACGCCGTCGGCGTCGACGTGAACATGGCCTCCGCCGCGCTGCTGACCCGCATCTCCGGCCTCAACCCGACGCTGGCCGCCAACATCGTCGCCCACCGCGACGCCAACGGCCCCTTCGCCAGCCGCGCCGCGCTGCTCGACGTGCCGCGCCTCGGCCCCAAGACGTTCGAGCAGGCCGCCGGCTTCCTGCGCGTGATGGGCGGCAGCAACCCGCTCGACGCCTCGGCGGTGCACCCGGAAGCCTACCCGGTGGTCGAACGCATCCTCGCCGACATCCGCAAAGGCGTGCGCGAGGTGATGGGCGATTCGCGTCTCCTCGGCGAGCTCAAGGCCGAGCGCTACACCGACGCGCGCTTCGGCCTGCCCACCGTGCAGGACATCCTGAAGGAACTCGACAAACCCGGCCGCGACCCGCGCCCGGAGTTCAAGACCGCCAGCTTCAAGGAAGGCGTCGAGGAACTGAAGGATCTGGCGGTCGGCATGATCCTCGAAGGCGTCGTCACCAATGTCACCAACTTCGGCGCCTTCGTCGACATCGGCGTGCATCAGGACGGCCTGGTGCACGTCTCGGCGCTCGCCGACCGCTTCGTCAAAGACCCGCACACCATCGTCAAGGCCGGTCAGGTCGTCAAAGTGAAAGTGCTGGAGGTGGACCTCCCGCGCAAACGCATCGCCCTCACGATGCGCATGGGCGACCAGCCGGCGGGTGGCAACCGCCCGGCCGGCGAGCGTCGCGACGCCCCGCGCGGCAACACCCGCCCCGCCGCCCGGCCGAATCGCGAACCCGCCGTGGCCGGATCGCTGGCCAGCGCCTTCGCCAAGGCCCTCAAGAAGTAGCCGCCCCCTGCCCCCGCCCCCGACCGGGCGGGGGCGCCGCCGGATTCACAACGCTGCGCGAAGCATTCGCAGCCTTGCGCGAAGCATTCGCAGCCTTGCGCGAAGCATTCGCAGCCTTGCGCGAACGATTCACACCCTGCGTGAAGGACTCACAGCGGTGCGCGAAGGATTCACGCTCTGCGAGAACGAATCGCCGCCTTGCGTGAAAGATTCGCAGCGGTGCGCGAAGGATTCGCAGCCCTGCGAGAACGATTCACAGCCGTGCACGAAGGATTCGCGCCCTGCGTGAAGCATTCGCAGCCTGCGCGAACGATTCGCAGCACGGCACACCCGATTGCGGCGCGCGTGCCGCGGGCCGCCGCCGCAATTTGGGTCCGGCCCGGCAGTCGCTTAAACTACCCGCCTTTGCCGCCCGTCCGGCCAACCGAAATCCGCACCATGCACGACGCTCTCCCCCAGAAGCCCCATGTCGCGATCCTGTACGG
>SSSX01000181.1 GCA_015657735.1 Zoogloeaceae bacterium | reverse complement strand
TGACGGCGCGGCACGGCGGCGCCTGCGGCGAGGCGGAGCTGACCCTGCCGCCCGGCGACGCGGCGGCCGAGCTGGTCCTGGCTCTCGCCTAGCAGGGTGCTGAACGAGCACCTTGCGGGGGGTGAGGGGGGCGCTTGGCGCCCCCAGGGTGAAGAGCGTCCGTGGAATGCATCGGGACAATGGCCGCCGCAGGTCGCCCCCGATGGATTCCACGGCTAGCAGGCTGAGTGGTTCCTCGGCCTGCTAGGGGCGGTACTTGATGAGGATGAGGCGGTTGCCCTTGCCGTTCTCGTAGCGGTAGTCGACCTGTGAGGCGAGCGAGGTGGTCTTGCCCGTGCCGGTGCCGCCGACGAAGATCACCAGGCCGCGCTTGGACATCGCGATGTCCTTGAGGACCGGCGGCAGGCCGAGGTCGTCGAAGGTGGGGATTTTTTGCGGGATCGTCCGCAGGATCAGGCCGACCTGGCCCTGCTGGATGAAGGCGTTGGCGCGGAAGCGGCCGATGCCCGGCGGCGAGATGGCGAAGTTGCACTCCTTGGTGGCTTCGAACTCGGCAGCCTGGCGGTCGTTCATCACCACCCGCGCCAGTTCGGCGGTGTGGGTGTGGGTGAGCTGCTGGTTGGACTGGGGGACGATCTTGCCGTCGATCTTGATGGCCGGCGGAAAGTTGGCGGTGATGAAGAGGTCGGAGCCGTTCTTCTGCAGCATCAGCCGCAGCAGGTCGTGCATGAACTTGAGGGCCTGATCGCGTTCCATGGTGGGTTCCTGTTGCTACCGGCCGGGCCGGCGTGATCGGGGCAGGTCGGGGCGCGGCGGCGCTCAGACCGGGAAGCTGTCCTTGTTGGCGGCGCGCAGGCGGGCTTCGGCGCCGGACACGATATTGCGTCGCACCATGTCGGCCAGGCACTGGTCGAGGGTCTGCATGCCGACGCTCTGGCCGGTCTGGATCGCCGAGTACATCTGGGCGACCTTGTTCTCGCGGATCAGGTTGCGGATCGCCGGGGTGCCGATCATGATCTCGTGGGCCGCCACCCGGCCGGCGCCGTCCTTGGTTTTCAGCAGGGTTTGCGAGATCACCGCCCGCAGCGATTCGGACATCATCGCGCGCACCATGTCTTTCTCGGCGGCGGGGAAGACGTCGACGATACGGTCGATGGTTTTGGCGGCCGACGAGGTGTGCAGGGTGCCGAACACGAGATGGCCGGTTTCGGCGGCGGTGAGGGCCAGGCGGATGGTTTCGAGGTCGCGCATTTCGCCGACCAGGATCACGTCGGGGTCTTCGCGCAGCGCGGAGCGCAGCGCCGCGTTGAAGGACTGGGTGTCGCGGAAGACTTCGCGCTGGTTGATCAGGCAGCGCTTCGATTCGTGGACGAATTCGATCGGGTCCTCGACGGTGAGGATGTGGCCGTACTCGTTCTCGTTGACGTAGTCGATCATCGCCGCGAGGGTGGTCGACTTGCCCGAGCCGGTCGGGCCGGTGACCAGCACGATGCCGCGGGGCTGGCTGGAGATTTCCTTGAAGATTTTCGGGGCGCTCAGTTCGTCGAGGGTCAGCACCTTCGACGGAATGACCCGGAACACCGCCGCGGCGCCGCGGTTCTGGTTGAAGGCGTTGACCCGGAAGCGCGCCAGGTTGGGAATCTCGAACGAGAAGTCGGTTTCGAGGAATTCCTCGTACTGCTTGCGCTGGGAGTCGTTCATGATGTCGTACACCATGCCATGGACGTCCTTGTGGATCAGCGCCGGCAGGTTGATCCGGCGCACGTCGCCGTGCACCCGGATCATCGGCGGCAGGCCGGCCGAGATGTGCAGGTCGGACGCCTTGTTCTTGACGGTGAAGGCAAGCAGTTCGGTGATATCCATCGTGGAGACTCGCGGCTGGCAGGGATGGGCGGACGGCGGTGCAGGCCGAAATCCGGCGCGTGGGCCGATGCTATACTCAACGGCCCCGACAGCCCAGATTTGAGCGTTGAACGATTATAAGCCAGGCGTTTCCGGGCGCCTCCAAAACCTTGTCATGCGCATTGCCGCCGCCGCCGCCGCGGCCGGGCGCGATGCGGCCGGGGTGCGCCTGCTGGCCGTCAGCAAGACCTGGCCGGCCGACAGCGTGCGCGAAGCGGCCGCCGCCGGACAACGCGCCTTCGGCGAAAACTACGTGCAGGAAGGCGTTGCCAAGGTCGAGGCGCTGGCTGGGCTGGGGCTGGAATGGCATTTCATCGGCCCGCTGCAGAGCAACAAGACGCGTCTGGTGGCGAACCATTTTGCGTGGGTGCATTCGATCGACCGGCTGAAGATCGCCGAGCGCCTGTCGGAGCAACGGGACGTGCATCTGCCGCCGCTCGAGGTGTGCATCCAGGTCAACGTGAGCGGCGAGGCCAGCAAGGGCGGCGTCGCGCCGGCCGACGCGGAGGCGCTCGCCATGGCCGTGGCGGCGCTGCCGCGCCTGCGTCTGCGCGGGCTGATGGCGATCCCCGAGCCGACCGCCGACGTGGCGCTGCAGCGCGCCCGCTTCGCCAGCCTGCGCGGCCTGCGCGACCGGCTCAACGCCGCCGGCCTGGCCCTCGACACCCTGTCGATGGGCATGTCCGACGATCTGGAAGCGGCCATCGCCGAGGGCGCGACGATGGTGCGCGTGGGCACTGCGATCTTCGGTGCGCGGGCCTGACAAACCGATTTCGAATCCAACTGGTAAAGAGAGTCCGATGAAAATCACCTTCCTCGGTGGCGGCAACATGGCGGCGGCCCTGATCGGCGGCTTGGTCAAGCAGGGTTTCGACGGGGCCGACGTGCAGGTCGTCGAGCTGTCGGCCGACGGCCGGGCCCGGCTCGCGGCGCAGTTTGGCGTGCGCGCTGTCGAAGCGATCGACGACCGCGCACTGGCGTGCGACGTGCTGGTGCTGGCGGTCAAGCCGCAGCAGCTGAAGGCGGCCGTGGCGCCGTTGGCCGGCCGTCTCGCCGGCCAAGTGGTGGTCAGCATCGCCGCCGGCCTGCGTCTGGCCGACATCGGCCGCTGGCTCGGCGGTCACCGCAAGCTGGTGCGGGCAATGCCCAACACGCCGGCGCTGATCGGCGCCGGCATCACCGGCCTGTTCGCCGACCCGGCGGTGGATGCCGCCGGCCGCGCCGCGGCGGAGCGGGTGCTGGCGGCGGTCGGCAGCACGGTGTGGGTCGCCGGCGAGGCGCAGATCGACGGCGTCACCGCGATCTCGGGCAGCGGCCCGGCCTATGTCTTCCATTTCATCGAATGCCTGCAGGCGTCCGGCGAGGCGCTCGGCTTCGACGCCGCGACGGCCCGCAAGCTGGCCATCGAC
>SSSX01000180.1 GCA_015657735.1 Zoogloeaceae bacterium | reverse complement strand
GAGCGCTTCAAGGCCGGCCAGGTGCTGATCGTCCTCGACTGCTCGCTGCAGAGCGCCCAGCTCAACAAGGCCCGCGCAACCCTCTCCGCCGCCGAGAAAGCCTATGCCGCCAACCACCGGCTGGCCGAGCTGAACTCGGTCGGCAAGCTCGAACTGGAAACCTCGCAGTCCGAAGTGGCCAAGGCCAAGGCCGACGTCTCGCTGATGAGCACCACCCTTTCCAAGTGCCAGATCGCCGCACCCTTCCCGGGCCGCGTGTCGGAGCAGAAGGTCCGCGAGCAGCAGTTTGTCCAGCCCGGCCAGGGCATCCTCGAAATTCTCGACGACAGCGCCCTTGAACTGGAGTTCATCGTCCCGTCGCGCTGGATGGCATGGCTGAAGGGCGGCTACCGCTTCCAGGTCAAGATCGACGAAACCGGCAACACCTACCCCGCCAAGGTCATCCGGCTCGGCGCCAAGGTCGACCCGGTCAGCCAGTCCGTCAAGACCATCGCCGTCATCGACGGCCAGTTTCCCGACTTGATCGCCGGCATGAGCGGACGGGTGGTGCTTGCGCCCCCCGCCAGCGCGCCCGCACCGCAAAAATAACGCTTCATCCGAATCTGCAGGAGGCCCTGATGCCCTCGAACACGACCCGCACCCCCGGCAAACGCCGTCTCAACCGCCGGGGGCCGGTCCCGCTGGCCCTCGAACAGCGCCTCGTCTTCGACGGCGCGGCAGGCGCCGAAGCCGTCGCCAAGGTGGTGGCCGAACCGGTCGACGCCGACGCATCCCAGCACAGCGGCGTCGATGTGGCGCCGGCCGCGGTCGCCCCGGCCGTCGCCCCGGCGCCGAGCATCGTGTTCGTCGATGGCCAGCTGCCCAACGCCGGCGTGCTCGCCAGCAATATCGCCAACGGCGCGCAGGTCATCGTTCTCGACCCGACCCGGGATGCGCTCCAGCAGATGCAGGACGCGGTAGCCGGCCGTCAGGGCATCCAGTCGATCCACATTCTTTCCCACGGCGCCAAGGGCGAAGTCACCCTCGGCGACCTGCGTCTCAACCAGGGCAATCTGGCCTCCCACGCCGGCGCCCTTGCCGCGATCGGCGCCAGCCTGGCCAGCGACGGCGACATCCTGCTGTACGGCTGCGACATCGGCGCCGGCAACGAAGGGCAGGCGCTCGTCGACGAGATCGCCCGCGTCACCCAGGCCGACGTGGCCGCCTCCGCCAACGCCACCGGCGCCAGCCAGGAAGGCGGCGACTGGACGCTCGAATACACCCGCGGTGTCGTCCAGACCGGCGCCCTCGCCTTC
>SSSX01000179.1 GCA_015657735.1 Zoogloeaceae bacterium | reverse complement strand
TGCTCGCAGGGGTTGTGGACGCACATCAGCACCTGGGTCCACCGGGCGATCGCGGCGAGCGCCTCGAGCGACTGGCGCGGCAGCGCCGAGATGCCGAAGACCATCACCCGCCGCGGCAGGCCGGTCGGCCGCCGGCCCTCATTCCAGCTTTCGACGCACCGCAGAAAGGCCTCATGCACAGCCGCCCTGCCCCGCCCGGCTGCGTCAGCGCCGTCAGCGCCGTCAGCGCCGACGTCGGCGAGCAGCGTGCGCCACAGGCCAGCCTGCCAGCGCTGCTCCTCCGGCAAGGGCTGACGCTCGCCGCTGGCGCGGATCAACACGTCATCGCCGTCGGCCCAGGCGGCCAGCCAGTCGGCGCGATACACCTGATACTGGTCGAAAAGGTCGGCGAGGCGTTCGGCAAGCTGGAAACGCTTGCGCAGATCGGCGTCGGAGGCCAGGAAACGTGACAGCGGTGCGTAAGCTGCGTCGCCCGCGACATCAGGCAACAGGCGCATCAAACGCCACACCAGCAGCGGCTTGTCGAAAGGAGAAGTTTCCGGCACCGCAGCATCGCCGAGCACGGCGCGGTAGACCTGCCACAGAAAGCGCGACGGCAGCGACAGGTCGAGCCCGGCGGCGATCCCGCAGCCACCGCCGAAATCCCCGTCCGCCTCGTCGGCCAACGCCAGCCGCAGCCACTGGGCGATGCCGTTGCTGTGCACCAGCAAGGTTTCGGTTTCGAGGGGGGCCAGCGGATAGCGCCGGATCCAGCTGACGAGCAGGTCGCGCAAGGCTTCGGGATGATTGCCGTGCACCAGCATCAAGCCGGGCGGCAGCGGGATGGGAGGCAAATCGGGCTCCGGACGTTCAAAGACGCCAGCATTGTCTGCGCTCCCGGCGGCGCCGTCCATGGCAACTACAACGCGCCCCAAAGCACATCACCCCCTGAGGCCTGGTGCCTGAGGGGGTGAGTGTGGTGTGGGTAGTCTGACGATGACCTACTTTCACGCACGAGTGTGCACTATCATTGGCGCGGTCTTGTTTCACGTTCCTGTTCGGGATGGGAAGG
>SSSX01000178.1 GCA_015657735.1 Zoogloeaceae bacterium | reverse complement strand
CGAGATCGGCCATACCTCGCCGTGCTTCCGGTCGATCTTTGCCACCAACAACGGCATCGGCGGCCAGGGCATCGTCATCGACGGCACGCCCGAGCAACAGGCGCGCTATCTGCCGCGGCTGGTGAGCGGCGAGATCATCGGCTCGTTCGCCCTCACCGAACCCGACAGCGGCTCGGACGCCGCCAGCCTGCGCACGACGGCCACGCGCGACGGCGACGGCTATGTGCTGAACGGCACCAAGCGTTACATCACCAACGCCCCCGAAGCCGGCATCTTCACGGTGATGGCGCGCACCGACCCATCGAAGAAGGGCGCCGACGGCATCTCCGCGTTCATCGTCGAACGCGGTACGCCGGGCCTCTCGTTCGGCCCGCACGATGCGAAGATGGGTCATCGCGGCGCCCATACCTGCGACGTGATCTTCGAAGACTGCCGGGTGCCGGCCGCCAACCTCATCGGCGGGCGCGAAGGCGTCGGTTTCAAGACCGCGATGAAAGTGCTCGACAAGGGACGCATCAATATCGCCGCCACCTCGGTCGGGGTTGCCGAACGGATGCTCGCCGATGCGCTGCGCTACGCGTGCGAACGCAGGCAATTCGGCAAACCAATCGCCGAATTCCAGCTCATCCAGGCCATGCTGGCCGACAGCAAGGCCGAAATCTATGCCGCCCGCTGCATGGTGCAGGACGCCGCCCGGCGTCGCGATCAGGGCCTCGACGTGAGCACCGAGGCCGCCTGTGCCAAGATGTTCGCCTCGGAAATGTGCGGCCGCGTCGCCGACCGGGCCGTGCAGATCTTTGGCGGTGCCGGTTATCTTGCCGAATACGGCATCGAGCGCTTCTACCGCGACGTGCGCCTGTTCCGCATCTTCGAAGGCACGACCCAGATTCAGCAGCTGGTGATCGCGCGCAACATGATCCGCGCCGCCAGCTGAGCCCACGCCCCACCATCAAAGGAAGATACGACATGAGTTTCCAATGGGATGACCCGCTGCTCCTCGACCGCCAGCTCACCGACGAAGAGCGCATGATCCGCGACACCGCCCACGCCTACTGTCAGGAAAAACTCGCCCCGCGCGTCCTCGAGGCCTTCCGCAACGAGCACACCGATCTGGCAATCTTCCGCGAGATGGGCAGCCTCGGCCTGCTCGGCGCGACAATCCCCGAAGAATACGGCGGCGCCGGACTCAACTATGTGAGCTACGGCCTGATCGCCCGCGAAGTCGAACGCGTCGATTCCGGCTACCGTTCGATGATGAGCGTGCAGTCCTCGCTGGTGATGGTGCCGATCAACGAGTTCGGCAACGAGGCCACCAAACGCAAATATCTGCCCAGACTGGCCAGCGGGGAATGGATCGGCTGCTTCGGCCTCACCGAACCCAATCACGGATCGGACCCGGGCTCGATGGTGACGCGCGCGCGCAAGGTGGAAGGCGGCTACAGCCTCAGCGGTGCCAAGATGTGGATCACCAACAGTCCGGTGGCCGACGTGTTCGTCGTGTGGGCCAAGGACGATGCCGGCAAGATCCGCGGTTTCGTGCTCGAAAAAGGCTGGAAGGGTCTGACGACGCCGGCGATCCACGGCAAGGTCGGCCTGCGCGCCTCGATCACCGGCGAGATCGTCATGGACGAGGTGTTCTGCCCCGAGGAAAACGCCTTCCCCGACGTACGCGGCCTCAAGGGCCCGTTCACCTGCCTCAATTCGGCCCGCTACGGCATCGCCTGGGGCGCGCTGGGCGCCGCCGAGGATTGCTGGCACCGCGCCCGCCAGTACGTGCTCGACCGCCAGCAGTTCGGCCGTCCGCTGGCCGCCAATCAGCTGATCCAGAAGAAGCTCGCCGACATGCAGACCGAAATCACCCTCGGCCTGCAGGGTTGCCTGCGCCTCGGACGCATGAAGGACGAGCACATCGACGCGGCGGAGATCACCTCGATCATGAAGCGCAACTCCTGCGGCAAGGCGCTCGACATCGCCCGCATGGCGCGCGACATGCTCGGCGGCAACGGCATCTCGGACGAATTCGGAGTGATCCGCCACATGGTCAATCTGGAAGTCGTGAATACCTACGAGGGCACCCACGATGTGCACGCGCTGATCCTCGGCCGCGCCATCACCGGCATCGCGGCCTTCGCCAACTGAACGGCGGCCGGCGCGCCGGCGGGCAACAACACGCCGCGCGAGCGCGCTTACGCCTTGTCGGCGGTGATCTGCCAGCGCTCGAAGCGCGACCGCCAGCTGTCGTCGATGGGCACGGCCTTCATCGTGTCCAGCGACATCAGCGCGACGACCAGTTCGCCGCGAAAGCGCAGCCGCTCGTCGGCCGTCGCGCACACCTCGATCGTCATCGACGAGGCGCCGATGCGCAGGATCTGCAGCGTGAAGTCGAGCACGTCGCCGTAGCGGCTCGGGAGCATGAACTCCATCTCGAGGCGCACGGTCGGCAGGCCGAGGCGATGGACTTCGTGGAAGTCGTGGAAACCGACGCCGATGCCCTCGCCGAACCAGTCCTCCACCACTTCATTGACCAGCCCCACGTAGCGCGGATAAAAGCCGATGCCGGCCGGGTCGCAGTGGGCGAAGCGGATGAGCTTGCGGGTGCGGAATTCCATTTTTCTGATCGAACGTTGCGCCGCGGAATGGGCGCCGTCGATTCTAGCAAGGAGCAGGAATGAACGAAGTCGTCGTCGAACGCCCGTCCGCGCACGTGGCGGTGATCCGCCTCAACCGCGAGGACGCGCGCAACGCGCTGAACCAGCCGCTCCGCCTCGGCCTCGCCGGGCACTTCACCCGTCTCGGCGACGATCCGGCCGTGCGCGTCATCGTGCTGACCGGCGGCGACAAGGTCTTCGCCGCCGGCGCCGACCTGCGCGACATGGCCGACCGGAGCGCTGTCGAGCTCATGCAGCTCGCCAACCACCGCCTGTGGCACGCCATCGCGGCGTGTCCGAAACCGGTGATCGCCGCCGTCAACGGCCTCGCCTGGGGTGGCGGCTGCGAACTGGCGATGCACGCCGATGTGATCGTCGCCGGCGCCGGCGCGTCGTTCTGCCAGCCCGAAGTGAAGGTCGGCGTGATGCCCGGCGCCGGCGGCACCCAGCGCCTGACGCGGGCGGTCGGCAAGTTCAAGGCGATGAAGATGGTGCTGACCGGCCTGCCGGTGTCGGCGCACGAAGCCTCCGCGATGGGCCTCGTCAGCGAAGTCGTGCCCGACGCCGAGGTGATGGCCCGCGCGCTGGAACTGGCCGCCGTCATCGCCAGCCGCCCGCCGCTGGCCGTCATGCAGATCAAGGAAGTGCTGATCGCCGGCGCAGATGCCTCGCTGGACACCGGGTTGATGCTCGAACGCAAGGCCTTCCAGCTGCTCTTCGCCAGCCGCGATCAGAAGGAAGGCATGCACGCCTTCCTCGAACGGCGCGACGCCGAGTTCAGCGGCCAGTGAGCGCCACGCGCGGCGCCGCTCACGGCTCGTCGCCGGCGCCCACCGAATCGGGCACGAACAACAGCGCCTGCCAGTCGCCATCGACCACGAAAGCCTCGAACCCCGGCCCGAAAGCACCGCGCAACGCCTGCCGGACGGCCTTTTTCAGAACAGCTCGCATTTTTCTCTCCCGCCTGTCTGCGCCTGATGCAGCGCATCATCGATGACGATGCTAAGCAGCACAGGTGACAGCCGGGCGACGGAAATCTTGCAGGAATGCGAACGGGCCGGCGGCGCGAACGACAGCCGGGCGGCAAAAAGACAAACGGGGAAAACGAATCATCGTTTTCCCCGTTTCATCCTGGAGCGGCAGAAGAGTCTCGAACTCTCGACCTCAACCTTGGCAAGGTTGCGCTCTACCAACTGAGCTACTGCCGCAAAAACCTAATCTGGAGGCGCGAGCCGGAGTCGAACCGACCTACACGGATTTGCAATCCGGTGCATAACCGCTTTGCTATCGCGCCGTGTACCTCACAGGAAAGCTTCGAACCGAAACGTTGCTTCCCTTCAAAATCCTTTGGAGCGGCAGAAGAGTCTCGAACTCTCGACCTCAACCTTGGCAAGGTTGCGCTCTACCAACTGAGCTACTGCCGCTGAAAGAGCCGCCATTATAGACACTAATGAGGCGACGTCAACAACTTTTCGAAAATATCTCTAACGACTGCGCTTCATCAGCTCCGGCCACGCACAGCGCATGTAGTAGCCCATCGACCACAGCGTCAGCACCGCGGCAACATAGATCAGCACGGTGCCGAGCTTGACGCTGTCGAAGCCGAACAGCGGGGCTTCGAACAGCAGCAGCGGAATCGCCGACATCTGGGCCGCGGTTTTCAGCTTGCCGACGAACGCCACCGCGACGCTGCCGGCGGCGCCGACCTTGGCCATCCATTCGCGCAGGGCCGAGATGGTGATCTCGCGGCCGATGATGACCAGCGCGATCAGCGAATCGACGCGCCCCAGATGGACCAGCACGATCAGCGCCGCCGCCACCATCAGCTTGTCGGCGACCGGATCGAGAAAGGCGCCGAAGGCCGAAGTCTGGCCGAGCGAACGGGCCAGGTAGCCGTCGAACCAGTCGGTCACCGCGGCCACGATGAAGGTCAGCGTGGCCGCGATGTTCTTGTCCTCGGGCGAGATCGTGCTGTCGGGAAAATAGTAGATGCCGACAAAAAACGGGATCAGCGCAATGCGCGCCCAGGTGAGAGTGTTGGGAATGTTCAAAGGCATGTCGGCGTTCGCTGGCTATCGCAACGAATTGTATATCTGTTCGGCAAGGTGCCGGTTGATGCCTTCCACGCGACACAAATCTTCCACCGTGGCGTTGCGCACGCCATCGATGCCGCCGAAGGCCGCCAGCAGCTTGCGGCGGCGGGTCGGGCCGACGCCGGCGATATCTTCCAGCCGCGAGGTGTTGCGCGTCTTGGCACGCCGCGCCCGGTGGCCGGTGATCGCAAAGCGGTGGGCTTCGTCGCGGATTTCCTGGATCAGATGCAGCGCCGGCGCGTCCGGACGCAGGTGGACCGGCTCGCGGCCGTCCGGGAAGACCAGCTCCTCGAGCCCCGGCTTGCGGCTTTCGCCCTTGGCGACGCCGAACATCGTGATCGCCTCCAGCCCGAGTTCGGCCAGCACCTCCCTGGCGACGCCCATCTGGCCCTTGCCGCCGTCGATGAGGATCACGTCGGGACGCACGCCCTCGCCGGCCGCGATTTTCTCGTAGCGCCGGGTCAGCGCCTGGCGCATCGCCGCGTAGTCGTCGCCGGCGGTGATGCCGGCGATGTTGTAGCGGCGGTATTCGGATTTCTTCATCGCCGCGCCGTCCCACACGACGCACGAGGCGACCGTCGCCTCGCCCATGGTGTGGGAGATGTCGAAGCATTCGATGCGTGTCGGCGTATCGGCGAGGCCGATGGCGTCGCGCAGGGCTTCGAGGCGCGCCTCGCCGCGGGAGGATTCCTGCTCCCGCGCCAGCAGCGCCAGGCCGGCGTTGTTCTCGGCCATGCCAATCCAGGCGCGCTCGTTCTCGAAGCGCGCGGTGACGACGCCGACCTTGCCGTCGGCGACTTCCTCGAGCGCCTCCTTCACCACCAGCGGATCGAGGTTGACGATGATGCGCCCGGGCAGCGGATGATCGAGATAGTGCTGCTCGACGAACGCCACCAGCGCATCGAGCGGCGTGCAGCCCTGGGCGTTGCTCGGAAACAGCGGCCGGTCGCCAAGATGGCGTCCGCCGCGGATCATCGCCAGATTGACGCACACCGCCCCGCTCCGCTCGACCGCCGCCAGCACGTCGACGTCCTCGTCGCGGGCGCTTTCGACGAACTGCTTGTGCAGCACGGCCTGCAGGTTGCGGATCTGGTCGCGGTAGACGACGGCCTTCTCGAAAGCCAGTTCGTCGGAGGCGGCCTGCATGCGGCGCGACAGGTCGGCGACCACGTCGCCGTGGCGGCCGTTGAGAAAAAGGCTGGCCAGACGCACGTCGGCGGCGTAGGCGTCCTTGTCGATGAGGCCGACGCAGGGCGCAGTGCAGCGCTGGATCTGATGCAGCAGGCAGGGCCGCGAGCGGTTGCTGAAGGTGGCGTCCTCGCAGGTGCGCAGGCGGAAGATCTTCTGCATCAGATGCAGGCTCTCGCGCACCGCCCAGCTGTTGGGAAACGGCCCGAAGTAGCGCACGCCCTTCCGGAAGCCGCCGCGGTGGTAATAGATCTGCGGAAAGTCGCCGCCGGACAGCGCGATGTAGGGGTAGGACTTGTCGTCGCGGAAGAGGATGTTGTACTTCGGCGCGAGGCTCTTGATCAGGTTATTCTCGAGGATCAGCGCCTCGGCTTCCGAGCGGGTCGCGGTGGTATCGACGCGCACCACCTGCCCGACCATGATCGCGATGCGCGGCGACAGCTGGGTGCGCTGGAAGTACGACGACACCCGCCGGCGGAGGTTTTTCGCCTTGCCGACGTAGAGCACCGCGTCGCCCTCGCCGATCATCCGATAGACGCCCGGCTCCTCGGTGAGGGTGCGCAGGAAAGCCCGGGCGTCGAAACTCATCGCCGCCGCTCAGGCGAGGGTCCGCAGCGCGTCGCGGGCCTGGCGATAGGCCGGCCAGCCGGCGAGGGTCGCCGGGTCGGCCGGCGCGCTGCCCGGGCGCGGACGCAGCGCCGCGATGCGGGCGGCACTGTCGCCGACCACCGGCTGCCAGCGGTCGAGGAGTTCGACCGCCAGATCCGGCCGGTTGCACACCAGCACCATGTCGCAGCCGGCGCCATGCGCCGCCGCAGCACGATCGACGATGCCGCCGGCGACGCTCGCCCCTTCCATCGTCAGATCGTCGGAAAAGATCACGCCGCCAAAACCCAGCCGGCCGCGCAGCACGTCCTGCAGCCAGAACGGCGAGAAGCCCGCCGGACGCGGATCGACGTTTTCGTAGATGACGTGGGCCGGCATCACACCGCCGAGTGCGGCGGCGAGCAGGCGGAAGGGCTGGATGTCGTCGGCCCACACCGTCTCGAAGGCGCGCCGGTCGACCGGGATCGCCACGTGGGAATCCGCCTCGACCGCCCCGTGCCCCGGGAAGTGCTTGCCCACCGCGCGCATGCCGGCGTCGGCCAGGCCCGCGACGACGGCCCGCGCCAGCTCGGCGGCAACCAGCGGATCGCGGTGGAAGGCACGGTCGCCGATCACCGTGCTGACGCCGTAGTCGAGATCGAGCACCGGCGCGTAGCTGAGGTCCACGTCGTGGGCGCGCAGTTCGGCGGCCAGCACGAAACCGGCGTGACGCGCCGCAACGCGCGCGGCAGCGGGGTCCGATTCCCATTCGGCGCCAAACCGGCGCATCGCCGGCAGCCGCGTGAAGCCGTCGCGGAAACGCTGCACGCGGCCGCCTTCGTGGTCGACGGAAATCAGCAGCCCGGGACGGACGGCGCGGATCGCCGCGGTGAGGGCGCGGAGCTGCTCCGGCGCGGCGTAGTTGCGGGCGAACAGGATCACGCCGCCGACCAGCGGGTGCTGCAGGATCTCGCGCTCCTCGGCGCTGACTTCGTGGCCGGCCACGTCGAGCATGACCGGACCGGGCTGGGCTTGGGATGGCTTCATGGTTTCTCGATGACCGCAAAGGCGACGACGTAGTCGGTTTCGTCGCTGAGGCTGAGGTGGGCGACGAGGCCACGCTCGTGCATGTAGAGCGCCAGCGCCGTGGAAAATTCGAACACCGGCTTGCCGAGGGCGTCGTGGCCGACCCGCACCGCGTGCAGCGTGGCCGGCGCGGCCACGCCGGTGCCGAGTGCCTTGCCGAAGGCTTCCTTGGCGGCGAAGCGCTTGGCCAGCAGTCGGGCGCGGTCGTGGGCGGCGTCGAAGGCGGCGCGCTCGGTGTCGTCGAGGATGCGTCCGGCGAAACGGGCGCCGTGGCGGGCCAGCGCATCGGCCAGGCGCGCCACGCGGACGATGTCGGTGCCGATGCCGCGGATCACGCCGGCAGTCCGCGCCCGGCGCCTTCGCGCATCAGGCGCTTCATCTCGCGCACCGCTTCGCGCAGGCCGGTGAACACCGAGCGGCTGACGATGGCGTGGCCGATGTGCAGCTCGCGGATGCCCGGCAGCCGCGCGATGGGCTGGACGTTGTAGTAGTTGAGCGCGTGGCCGGCATTGAAGCGCAGCCCGAGGCTGCGGATCGCCTCGCCGGCGCCGGCGATCTTGGCGATCTCGGCGAGCACCGCCGGACTCTCGGCATCGCGGCCGGCGGCATGGAAGGCGTGGGCATACGGCCCGGTATGGATCTCGCAGACCCTCGCACCGATGCGCGCGGCGGCCTCGACCTGGGCGATCTCGGCATCGATGAAGACGCTGACGATGATGCCGGCGTCGGCCAGCCGGGCCACCGCATCCTTCAGGCGCGCTTCCTGGGCGACGATGTCGAGGCCGCCTTCGGTGGTCACCTCGTGGCGGCCTTCGGGCACGAACATCGCCATTTCGGGCCGGATGCCGCAGGCGATGCCGACCATCTCGTCGGTGGCCGCCATCTCGAGGTTCAGCTTGATCTGGGTGAGGTCGCGCAGACGACGCACGTCGTCGTCCTGGATGTGCCGCCGGTCTTCGCGCAGATGCACGGTGATGCCGTCGGCGCCGCCGAGGTGGGCTTCGACGGCCGCCCATGCGGGGTCGGGCTCCCAGGTGCGGCGGGCCTGGCGGAGGGTCGCCACGTGGTCGATATTGACGCCGAGTTCGATCAAGAGTTGTCTCCGGGAAAAGCGAACAGTTCGGTGAAAACCCGGCGCGACTGGAGCTGCTGTCCGCCGAGGTAGTGCTGGATGAGCCGGCGCATCAGGGCCTTGCTCTGGGCCAGCGTGGGCGGGTCGCGAAAATCGCCGGCAGCCATGTCGAGGAGAGTTTTGCCGGCGACGACAGCCGGATCGTCGGCGCCCTCGTCGACGCCGAAGCCGTCCAGCGGAATCGGACCGCGCTCGATTATATAGGCGTAGTGGACGTCGGCCCGGACCGGCTGGCCGTCGGCGTCGGTGTCCAGCGGCAGGCCGTATCCGAGTTCCTGCAGCAGCGCCAGTTCGAAACGGCGCAGCACGACTTCCTGCGATTCGCCCATCGCCAGCGCCCGCAGCGCGTCGCCGTAGGCGCGGTAGAGCCGCGGATGGGCGTCCTCCCGCGGCATCAGGCGCATCAGGAGTTCGTTGGAATAGTAGGCGCACAGCAGCGCCTGGCCGCCGAGCAGCGGTTGACCGCCCTGCCACTCGGCGCGGACCAGCGTCTTCATCTCGCCGCCGCCGCTCCAGTCGATCAGCAGCGGCTGGAAGGCCATCAGCACGCCGCGCAGTTGCGACATGGGCCGGCGCGCGCCCTTGGCGACAAGGCCGACGCGGCCATGGTCGCGGCTGAAGACTTCGACGATCAGGCTGGTTTCGCGGTAGGGATAGCTGTGCAGCACGAAACCCGGCTGCTGATCGACGCGCTGCTTGGCGCTCACGGCATGATCCGCTTATTCGTAGCCCAGGCTCTTGAGCGCCCGCTCGTCGTCGGCCCAGCCACTCTTGACCTTGACCCACACTTCGAGGAAGACCTTCGAGTCGAACAGCTTTTCGAGTTCGATGCGGGCCTCGGTGGCGATGCGCTTGAGGCGTTCGCCGCCCTTGCCGATCACCATCGCCTTGTGGGCGTCGCGGTCGACGATGATGGCCGCGTGGATGCGCCGCAGGCCGGCCTCGGCCTCGAACTTCTCGATCTCGACGGTCAT
>SSSX01000177.1 GCA_015657735.1 Zoogloeaceae bacterium | reverse complement strand
GATCACCGGCGACGACGCGCGCCGCGATGCCCACCGCTGGCGCGCCCGGTCGTGCGCGGTACTCACCGGCATCGGCACCGTCCGCGACGACGACCCGCAACTCAACGTCCGCGCCATTCCCACCGATCGCCAGCCGCTGCGTGTCGTCGTCGACGCGCGTCTCGAAACCCCGCTCAACGCCAAAGTTCTCGACGGCGGCAAGGTGCTGATCGCTGGCGCCAGCGACAACCCCGAACGCATCGCCGCGCTGCAGCGGCGCGGTGCCGACGTACTGATCCTGCCCAACGACGGCGGCAAGGTCGACCTTCCCGCACTGCTCGCCGAACTCGGTCGCCGCGGGATCAACGAAGTGCTCGCCGAGAGCGGTTTCAAGCTCAACGGGTCGTTGCTGCGCGAGGGCTGCGTGGACGAACTGATCCTCTATCTGGCGCCGTCCCTGGTCGGCGACGCCGCCCGCGGCCTGTTCAACCTCCCGCCCCTCACCAGCCTGGCCGACAAGCGCCAGCTGGCTTTCCACGACGTCCGCCAGGTCGGCCGCGACCTGCGCATCCTCGCGCGCCCGGTCTGATCCCGGCTTTTTTTTGTAAACCTTTGACACAGATCAGGCGCGCGGGTCAACGCGGGACGCGCTCGGCCGTTAACTTGGGCAGATCAGTCAACGCGCCCAATTTCATGAAGCTTCAGCTCCTGGCCGGCCTCATCGCTGCCGTGTCCCTGTCTCACGCCGTCCACGCCGAGACCGCCATCGTCCTCAACTCGGTGGACGAAAACGTCAGCTTCATCGACACCCGGACTTACAAGGAAACCGGCCGGGCGCCGGCGTGCAAGGAGCCGCACCATCTGATGGCCACGCCGGACGACAGCGCGGTCATCGTCGCCTGCGCCATTTCCAACGAACTCGTGTTCTTCGACCCCAAGACGGGCAAGGAACAGAAGCGCATCAAGAACATCTCCGACCCCTACCAGCTCGGCTTCTCGCCCGACAACCGGTGGTTCGTTGCCAACTCGCTGCGCCTCGATCGGGTCGATCTTTACAAGGCCGCCGACTTCTCCCTCGTTGCCCGTGTGCCGGCCGCCAAAACACCGTCCCACATGGCTTTCGACAAGGCCAGCCAGTTCGTTTTCATCACCCTGCAGGACTCGAACGAAGTCCTCGCGATCGACCTCAAAACCCAGCAGCCGGTCTGGAAACTCCCGGTCGGGCCAACCCCCGCCGGCATCCACATGACGCCCGACGACAAATACCTGCTGGTCGGCATCATGGGCGCCAACTATGTTGAGGTGATCGACTGGCGGGCCCGCAAGACCATCAAGAAGATCATCACCGACAAGGCCGCCCACAACTTCCTGCCGCGCGGCGACGGACGTCATGTGTTCGTCTCCAACCGCACGATGAACGGCAGCATCTCGCTGGTGGACATGCAGACGCTTACCGAAGTCGAAAAATACGACGTGCCGGGCGGCCCCGACGACATGGAAATCCGCGCCGACGGCAAGGAGCTGTGGGCCACGGCGCGCTTCGCCCGCAAGGTTCAGGTCGTGAACCTGGAGCAGAAGAAGCTCTCCCAT
>SSSX01000176.1 GCA_015657735.1 Zoogloeaceae bacterium | reverse complement strand
GCGTCCGATTTCCGGACGGCTTGCGCTTTTTCTCCTTTTTTCATCCGCTGTGGGGCGTGTCGCGGGTGCCTTTCGCCGGCAGCAGCAGACTGGCACAAAGAGTGCTATGTTCAAAATGGCCGAATGCGCCGCGGCTCCGTGCGACGCGCTGCCGTAGCCCAGCGTGGCGGTACCGGCAGAAACAGACCGTGGCAACAAGCGGACCGCGAGCCGCGCCGCGGCATACCAGACGATAGAACCAGGCACCGCTACCGGCTTGTCAGCCGGGCCGGAGACCTGGTCGGACAGAGACACCAAAAGGAGGGTGGGCATGGCTGCCACAGGTTCGGGCCAGATGTTTTCCATTCCGGAGAACGACGGTCACATCATGACCTCATGGGAGCGCTTCCTGAGCGGCGACGAAGCCGCCTCGGACGCGCTGCGCCGCTTGATCGACGATTCGTGGCGGCGCTGCCACGGCGCCAGCGTCGACCCCGGCCGCGACCAGGCGCCGCCGCCGATCGGCGAAAATTCGCTGCACTCGCTGCGCGACGAGTGCACCGAACTGCTCACCGCCAGCGCGCCGGTGATGGCGTCGGCGCGGGATTTCCTCTCCGAGACCGGCACGGTGATGGTCCTCACCGATCAGAGCGGCACCATCCTCAACCTCGAAGGGGACATGTCGACGCGCGGCGCCGCCGAGAACGTCCATCTGCTGTCGGGCGCCAACTGGAGCGAACTGGCCTGCGGCACCAACGCCATCGGCATCGCGCTGGCGGTCGGCCAGCCGGTCCAGATCCATTCGGCGGAGCACTACTGCGCCGGGATCAAGCGCTGGTCGTGTTCGGCGACGGTGATCCGCGATCCCTACGACGGGTCGATCCTCGGCGTGGTGGATGTGTCGGGGCTCAGCGCGTCCTACAGCCGGCACAGCCTGGCGCTGGTGGTGGCGACCGCCGGGCGGATCGAAAACCGGCTGGCGAAGATCGAGATGGGCATCCGCTACCGCCTGCTGGAAGGTTGCATGGATCGTCTGTCGGCTGCGTCGGCCGACGGCATCATCGTCTTCGACCGGCGCGGACGGGCCATCAAGGCCAACGGACGCGCCTCGACGGTGCTGGCCGATCTCGGCATGGGCGCCGCCGCGGCCGGCCCCGACGGCCTCGCGTCGCTGTCGCTGTCGTGGAAGAAGGGGCGCGAGGTGCCGGACGAGCTGCCCGAGTGGCTGCACCGCGAATGGCTGGAACCGGTGGTCCAGAACGGCGAACACATCGGCGCCGTGCTGACCCTGCCCAGCCGCCGCAACGGGCGCGTCGCGGTGCCGGTGTTCAGCTGCGATGCGGCGGAAAAGGGCGCCTTCGAGCGCATCGTCGGCGAGTCGCCGGCGCTGCTGCAGGCGGTCGGGCGGGCCCAGCAACTCGCCCGCTCGCGGGTGCCGGTGCTGCTGCTCGGTGAAACCGGGGTGGGCAAGGACGTGTTTGCCCGCTGCATCCACGAATCGGGCGCCACCCGCGACGCGCCCTTCGTGGCGCTCAATTGCGGCGGCTTCTCGCGCGAACTGCTGACCAGCGAGCTGTTCGGCTACACCGAAGGCGCGTTCACCGGCGCACGGCGCGGCGGCATGATCGGCAAGATCGAAGCCGCCGACGGCGGCACGCTGTTCCTCGACGAGATCGGCGAGATGCCGATCGACCTGCAGCCGCATTTCCTGCGCGTGCTGGAGGAGGGCGAGGTGTATCGCCTCGGCGAAAACAAGCCGCGCAAGGTCAATTGCCGGCTGATCGCGGCAACCAACCGCGACCTGCGCAAGGAGATCCAGGCCGGGCGCTTCCGCATGGATTTGTTCTATCGGGTGGCGGTGACCAGCGTCAATATTCCGTCGCTGCGCGAACGCGCCGACGATATCCCGCTGCTCGGCGAGTACTACCTCAAGCGCCTGTCGGCCCAGCACGGGCTGGAGCCGCGCGCGCTGTCGCCCGGCGTGATCGAGCTGCTGCGGCATTACGGCTGGCCGGGCAATATCCGCGAGTTCCGCAACGTGATGGAGAGCATGCTGCTCACCGCCCAGGGCCGCGAACTGGGCGAGGCCGATCTGCCGCCGGACATCCTGGCGGCACTTGGCAACTGCGCCCAGGACGACATCGCCGGCGTCGACGAGGCGCGCGATCTGACCTGCCTCGAGAACGCCGAACGGGATGCCATCCTGCGGGCGATCAAGGGCTGTCGCGGCAACATGACCGCCGTTGCGCGGGAGCT
>SSSX01000175.1 GCA_015657735.1 Zoogloeaceae bacterium | reverse complement strand
CGGCCCCGAGGCCGGAACCGCCGCCGGTCACGACGAAAACGTTGCCCTTGATCTCCATGAAGCTCTCCTTTTGTGGTGGGGTGGGTGACGCCGCCGATGCCGCCCGGCGCCTGTTGTTGGCTGTGCACTGTAGGCACAAGCGGGGTTGGCTTCCATGCCGAAATCGATCAATCTGAATGATAGAATTTGCCACATTGCAGGGCAGCAAACGGTCGGCCCGGCAGTTTTCCTTTTCCGGTTTCCCCGGCATCCATCCGATGAGCGCGCGCACGTCCGACAAGGGCACCATCTCCATCGGTTTCGTCCACGAGGCGCTGGTCGGCGTGCGCCGGCTGGGCCTCGACGCGAACGCGCTGCTGAACCGCGCCGGCATTTCGCCGGAACTCCTCGAGGCGTCGCAGGCGCGGGTGTCGTCGGTGCATTACGGCCGCTTGTGGCATTTCATCGCCGAGGCGCTCGACGACGAATTCTTCGGCATGGATTCGCACCCGATGAAGGCCGGCAGCTTCACGCTGCTGTGCCACAGCGTCATCCACTGCGACACGCTGGAACGCGCGCTGCGGCGCGCGCTGCGCTTCTTCCGGCTGATCCTCGACGACTTCGAGGGGGTGCTGGAGCGGGACGGCGGCACGGCGCGGGTGGTGCTCGTCGAACGCCATGCGGAACCGCGGCGGGCCTTTGCCTACGGCACCTTCCTGATCATCCTGCATGGCCTCGCGTGCTGGCTGGTGGGGCGGCGCATTCCGCTCGATGCGGCGCGTTTCCGCTGCGCCGAGCCGGATTTCAGCCCCGAGTGGCGGGTGCTGTTTTCACCCGAACTGCGCTTCGGCGAAGCGGAGACCGCGATCGTCTTTGCGGCCGACTATCTGGACATGGCCAATGTGCAGAACGAACGCACGATGAAGGTCTTCCTGCGCAGCGCGCCGGCCAACTTCCTCGTCAAGTACCGCAACAGCGACGGTCTGGTGGCGCGCATCCGCCGCCAGCTGCGCCACATTGCACCGGATACCTGGCCGGATTTCGAAACCCTCGCCCAGCAGTTGCACTTTTCGGTGTCGACGCTGCGCCGCCATCTGATCGACGAAGGCCAGTCCTACCAGTCGATCAAGGACGACCTGCGCCTCGACCTGGCGATCAGCCAGTTGTGCCATTCCGACAAGTCGGTGCTCGACATCGCCCACGACCTGGGTTTCGCCGAAGCCAGCGCCTTTCACCGGGCCTTCAAGAAATGGACCGGCGCGCGGCCGGGCGAGTACCGCCGGACCGTCGCCGGACAGTAGCCGAACGAACCGGGAGGCCGCCATGCCCGCCGCCGCGCAAGTTTCGCCCCGCCGCCGTTTTCGTCTGCCGCTGCACATCCACATCTCGACGCTGTTCTTCGTGCTGGTGCTGGTGGCCGGCGGCTGCATCGCGTGGGCGTCGTACGCGCGCAGCGTGGCGATGCTCGAACGGGCGGCCGGCGATCTCGTCGAACGGGTCGCCGCCCAGACCCTCAGCGAAACCGAAAGGTTGCTGCTGCCGGTCGGCACCGCGGTGCGCCTCGCCGCGCTGGAGCGCGTGGCCGGGGCGACGACGCTGGCCGCGCGGCGCGACAGTCTGCCCTTCCTGCGCCGTGCGCTGGCGAGTGCCGAGGCGGCATCGTCGATCTACGTCGGCTACGCCAGCGGCGATTTCTTCCTGCTGTTCCGCATCGTCGACGACGAAGCGCGGCGGGCCATCGGCGCTCCGCCCGCGGCGGCGTGGATGGTGCAGAGCATCGAGGGCGGGCGGGCCCGCTTCATCCACCTCGACGCCGATCTGCAGGTGCTGCGCGAGGATGCGCGGCCGGATTTCGAAGCCTACGACCCGCGCACGCGCAGCTGGTATCGTCAGGCGGAGACGGTCGACCGGCTGATCTACACCGAGCCTTACGTCTTCGCGACGACCGGCAAGGCCGGCATCAGCGTGGCGCGGCGCAGCGAGGACGGCCGCGCGGTGGTCGGCGCCGACGTCCGTCTGGCCTCGCTTGGCGACACGCTGGCGCGCCAGCGCCTCACCGCCGGTTCGCAGCTGGTCGTGCTCGACGGCGCCCGGAGGGTGGTGGCCGCCAGCGAGCCGGGCTGGCTGCGGCCGGGCGCCGCCGGCGGCCCGCCCGAGCGCGCACCGGCCGCCGCGCTGGGCGGCGCCATCGCCGAGCTGGCCCGCCTGCATGCCGCCGCGGATGGCGCGCTGCCGCTGCACGCCTTCGCCGCCGACGGGCGCAACTGGCACGGGGCGGTGCTGCCGCTCAAGATCAGCGGCGGCCCGCGGGCCCTGCTCGGCATTGCGGTGCCCGACGACGAACTGCTCACCGAGGCCCGCGGCCTGCGCGACCAGGCGCTGCTGGTCACCGTGCTGGTGATGCTCGGCGCGCTGCCGCTGACCTATCTGGCGGCGCGGCTGGTGTCGCGGCCGATCCGCGAGCTCGCCGACGAGGCGGCGACGATCCGCCGTTTCGACTTCGGCGCCGACGTGGCGACCCGCTCGGTGGTGCGCGAGGTGGACGATCTGGCCGGCGACCTGGCCTCGATGAAGGGCTCGATCCGCCACTTCCTCGACATTTCGGCGACGATGGCGCGCGAGGCCGATTTCGACCGCCTGCTGCCGCGCCTCGTCGATGAAGCGGTGACGGTGACCGGCGCGCTGGCGGGCGTGCTCTATCTGCCGGGCGACGACGGCGCCGGCCTCGCGCTGGCCTCGATCCGCCGCGCCGGCGCCACCAACCTGCCGCGCAACGTGGCGCCGCCGGCCGCCGCGATGGTCGCGCTGACTGCCGCCAACGCGCCGTCGGCGGTCGGCGAACTGGACGCCGCCGCGCCGGGCTGCGGTGCGCTGGCGGCGACCCTCGGCGCCCGGCGCATGGCCTGCCTCGTCGTGCCGCTGCGCGACCGCGAGCGCGCCGAGGTCGGCCTGCTGGTGCTGTGCTTCGAGGGCCGGCCGCAGCGCGACCTGATCCACTTCGTCGAAGCGCTGTCGGGCGCGGCGGCCCTGTCGGT
>SSSX01000174.1 GCA_015657735.1 Zoogloeaceae bacterium | reverse complement strand
CTCGGGGTAGGTGGACAGCGCGGCGCGGACCTTGCGCTCGACGTCCTTGGTGTTGGTGAGCCCCGACGACTGGGGCAGGCTGATGGTCAGCCAGATGTTGCCTTCGTCGAGCTTGGGCAGGAACTCGGAGCCGAGCAGCGGCGCCAGCGCGACGGCGCTGACCAGGCACGCCAGCGACACGCCGACGACCTGCCGGCGGCGCTGCTGCAGACGCACCAGCAGCGTCCGGTAGCGTTCCTGCAGACGGTGCAGCCACGGGCTTTCCTTCTCGGCCATGTCCTTCGACAGGGCGTAGGAGAGCAGCGTCGGGACCAGGGTCAGCGTGAGGATCAGGCCGCCGAGCAGCGCGAACGAGAGGGTCAGCGCGACGGGGGTGAAGATGCGGCCTTCCATGCGCTGGAAGGTGAAGATCGGCAGGAAGGCGACGATGATGATGGCCTTCGAGAACATGATCGGCGAGCCGAGTTCGACGCAGGTCTGCTTGAGGGCGTGGAGCCGCCGTCCGAGGGGCGAGGCGATGCCGTGGTGTTCGACGTGGGCATCGGTCGCCAGGCGCACCATCAGCGCCTCGACCATCACCACTGCGCTGTCGATGATGACGCCGAAGTCGACCGCGCCGAGGGAGATGAGGTTGGCCGACACGCCCAGCCCGTGCATCAGGATGAAGGCGAACAGCAGCGACAGCGGAATCACCGCGGCGACGATCACCGCCGCCCGCAGGTTGCGCAGGAAGATCAGCAGGATGGCGGTGACCAGCACCGCGCCGACCAGCAGGTTCTCGGCGACGGTGGCGACGGTGTGGCCGATCAGTTCGGTGCGCTGGTAGATCGGGTGGAGGCTGTAGCCCTCGGGCAGGCGGGCGTTCACTTCGTCCACCTTGATCTTGAGGGCTTCGACGATCTTGGCGGCGTTGCCGCCCTTGGTCATCTGGACGATGCCTTCGATGACGTCGTCGCGTTCGTTGAAGGCGACGATGCCGGAACGGGGGCGGAAGCCGGCGGCGACCTCGGCCACGTCGCTGACCCGCACCGGCTTGCCGTCGCGGGCCACGACGACCACGTCGCGCACGTCGTCGAGGCTCTGGAACAGGCCGAGGGTGCGCACCACCAGCGCTTCGTCGCCGCGGCGCATCAGCCCGCCGCTGCCGTTGGCGCTGGCGCTGGCGAGGGCCTGGGTGACGTCCTCGAGGCTCACCGCGTACTTGCGCAGCAGCTCGGGTTCGAGGCGCACCTGGATTTCACGGATCGCGCCGCCGAAGCTGACCACGTCGGCGATGCCCGGCACCATGCGCAGCGCCGGGCGCACGGTCCAGTCCTGCACGGCGCGGGTTTCCTCGCGGGTGGCGGTCGGCGGGGCGTCGAGCACATAGCGGTAGATTTCGCCGACCGCGGTGGTCAGCGGTGCCAGCACCGGCTGCGCGCCGGGCGGTAGCGAAACGTTCTGCAGGCGTTCGAGCACCTGCTGGCGGGCGAAGTAGTCGCCGGTCTTGTCGTTGAAGGTGAGGGTCACCACCGACAGGCCGGTGATCGACACCGAACGCAGCTGGGTCATGCCGGGCACGCCGCTCATCTCGCGCTCGATGGGCAGCGAGATGGTGCGCTCGACTTCCTCCGGCGCGATGCCGATGGCCTGGGTGACGACCTGCACCTGCACGTCCTGGACGTCGGGGAAGGCTTCGATGGAGATCTGGCTGACGGCGTAGAGGCCATAGCCGAGCAGGGCCAGCGCCGCGATGATGATGAAGGCGCGCTGGCGCAGCGCGACGGTGATCAGGGTGTCGAACATGGCGGGGGTTCCTCAGCGCGAGCTGCTGGCCAGCTCGGCGTTGAGGAGCAGGGCGCCGACGCTGACGACCTTGTCCCCGCCCTTCACGCCGCTCCACACGTAAGCGTAGTTGCGGGTCTGGACGGCGAGGGTGACTTCGCGCTTCTCGAAGACGCCGGGCTCGCGTTCGACAAAGATGTAGTTCTTGACGCCTTCGACGAGCAGCGCGCCGGTGGGGATCTTCGGCAGTTCTTCGCGGCTGTCGGCGAGGATGCCGACCTTGGCGTACATCTCGGGCTTGAGCAGGCCTTCGTGGTTGTCCACGGCGACGCGGGCCTGGATGCGGCGGGTCTGCGGATCGAGGGTCGGGGCGACATGGACGACCTTGCCTTCGAAGCTGCGGTGCGGATAGGCCGACACCTCGACCTGGGCCGACTTGCCGACGGTGACGATGGGCAGGTCGCGCTCGGGGACGTCGACGAGGACCGACAGGCGGCTCATGTCGGTGACGACGAACAGGGGTTCGTCGGCGTCGGGGCGGACTTCCATCGCCGGGTTGATGCGGCGGGTGGCGACGATGCCGGCGAGCGGCGCGCGCAGCTGGTAGCGCTGGCTGCCATCGGTGGCGCCGCTGCCGGGGGTCAGATTGGCGAGGCGCAGGCGCGCGCGCGCGACTTCGGCGTCGGCCTGGCGGGCTTCGGACTGGGCCGCTTCGAGATCGCGGCGGGCGATCACTTCGGCCTGGAACAGGCTCTGGCTGCGTGCGAGGGCGGATTTCTTCTGTTGCGCGTCGGCCACCGCCTTGGCCAGATCGGCGGCGGCGGTGCCCAGTTCGGGGGCGTCGAGAACGGCCAGCACCTGGCCGGCCTTGACGGCGTCGCCGATGTTGGCGCGGATGTCGACCACCCGCCCGGCGATCGGCGCGAACAGCCGCGCGGTGGCGTTTTCGTCGTAAGCGACACGGGCCGCCAGCGGTTCGTCCATCGGCACCGGAGCCAGTTCGGCGCGGTCCACCTTGAGCTGGGCGAGTTGCGGGGCGGCGGTGGGGAAGCGCAGCACGCCGGGTTCGGCGGACGGCTTCTGGATGACGGTTTCGGTAGGT
>SSSX01000173.1 GCA_015657735.1 Zoogloeaceae bacterium | reverse complement strand
TCGGTGTCCTGCCGGTGGGTGAGCCACAGCAGCGCGGCCATCGTCGCGACGAACAGCGCGACGGCGGCGTAGGGCAGGCGCCAGTACCAGCGCGGCGGAGGGGTGGGAGTGGGCAAGGGTGTCGGGCTCACGGTTGCGGGGCCTTCCCGGGCTGGCATTTATCGCCCGTCCGCCACGGCCGGGCCATTCGAACTTTCCACACTGCGGATAACCACAATAGAGGGGGAAAAGTGGCTTCTATACTGGTGATGTAGTCTGCCGCAGATGCGGATCAAAATTTAAATAAGTTATAGGCATCGGAGACAATGATGAAACTGCGCACCCTTCTGTTCAGCCTCGCCGCGCTCGGGATTTGTGGTTCTGCCGCCGCGCAGGCACCGATCGTCATCAAGTTCAGTCATGTGGTTGCCGCGGATACGCCGAAGGGCAAGGCGTCGGAGTTCTTCAAGAAGCGGGCCGAAGAACTGACCAAGGGCAAGGTCAGGGTCGAGGTCTATGCCAACAGCGCGCTGTACAAGGACAAGGAAGAGCTCGAGGCGCTGCAGCTGGGGGCGGTGCAGATGCTGGCGCCGTCGCTGGCCAAGTTCGGCCCGCTGGGCGTCAAGGAGTTCGAAGTCTTCGATCTGCCCTACATCTTCGATGACTACACCGACCTGCACCGCGTCACCCAGGGGCCGGTGGGCATGGGCATCCTGAAGAAACTGGAGCCGAAGGGCATCGTCGGTCTGGCGTACTGGGACAATGGCTTCAAGTCCTTCTCGGCCAACACGCCGATCCGCACGCCGGCCGACGTGAAGGGCAAGAAGCTGCGCATCCAGTCGTCGAAGGTGCTCGAGGAGGAAATCCGCACGCTCGGTGGCCTGCCGCAGGTGATGGCCTTCTCGGAGGTGTACCAGGCGCTGCAGACGGGCGTCGTGGATGGCACCGAGAACCCCCACTCCAACATGTACACCCAGAAGATGCACGAGGTGCAGAAGTACCTGACCCTCACCGACCACGGCTACCTGGGTTATGCGGTGATCGCCAACAAGAAGTTCTGGGACGGCCTGCCCGCCGATGTGCGCGGCAACCTCGAACAGGCGATGAAGGATTCCACCGCCTACGCCAACAAGATCGCCCAGGAGGAGAACGACAAGTCCCTCGAGGCGATCAAGAAGAGCGGCAAGACCCAGGTCTATGTGCCGACCAGGGACGAGAAGCTGGCCTTCAAGCGGGCGCTGATGCCGGTCCATCAGAAGATGGAGAGCCGCATCGGCAAGGATCTGATCCAGTCGATCTACAAGGAAACCGGCTTCGATCCCGCCAAGCTCTGATCCGCCATCCCGTTTTCGGCTTTAGCGTTGCGTTGCGCAGCCCGGCCGGCGGCAGGCTGCGCCCGGTGACGATTCCTGGCGAGGCTGAATCATGAAAATTCTCGATCATCTGGAGGAGTGGATCATCACGCTCCTCATGGGCGGGGCGACGGCGATCATCTTCCTGTCGGTGCTCCATCGCTATCTGGCCGGGATCAGCATCCCCGGCCTGCAGGACTGGCTGCTGTCGCTCAACTTCAGCTGGGCGCAGGAGCTGTGCATCATCATGTTCGTGTGGATGGCCAAGTTCGGTGCCGCCTACGGCGTGCGCACCGGCATCCATGTGGGCGTCGACGTGCTGATCAACCGCCTGTCCGACAGCAACCGCTCCAGGTTCATCATCTTCGGCCTGCTGGCGGGCGCCCTGTTCACCGGGGTCGTGGCCACGCTCGGGGCCAACTTCGTGTGGGAGAACGGCGCCCACTACGCCTTCCTGCACATCACCGGCAGCGAGTTCGGCGACGTGCCCGAAGGCCCGACCACGCCCGACCTCGAATGGCCGACGTGGATGGTCTATAGCGCGATTCCGCTCGGCTCCAGCCTGATGTGCTTCCGCTTCCTGCAGGTGGCGTGGAACTTCGTGCGTACCGGCGAACTGCCGCACCACGACCACGGCCACGTCGAAGGCCTCGAGGAAGAAAACCTGCCGGTCGATGTGGACGTCTATGGCATGGACGACAACCTGCACATGCACGACCTCAAGCACACCCACCTCGGCGACAAGAAAGGAGGCCGTCAATGAACGCGGCAATCATCTTCAGCGTGCTGCTGGTGCTGATGCTGACCGGCATGCCGATTTCGATCTCGCTCGGCCTCACGGTGCTGACCTTCCTGTTCACGATGACCGACGTGCCGCTGGAATCGGTGGCGCTCAAGCTGTTCACCGGCATCGAGAAGTTCGAGATCATGGCGATCCCGTTCTTCATCCTGGCCGGCAACTTCCTGACTCACGGCGGGGTGGCGAAACGCATGATCAACTTCGCCACGTCGATGGTCGGCCACTGGTACGGCGGTCTCGGCCTGGCCGGCGTGATGGCCTGTGCGCTGTTTGCGGCGGTGTCGGGCTCGTCGCCGGCGACGGTCGTGGCGATCGGCTCGATCCTGCTGCCGGCGATGGTCCGCGCGGGTTTCCCCAACAAGTTCGGCGCGGGCATCATCACCACCGCCGGCGCGCTGGGCATCCTGATCCCGCCGTCGATCGTCATGGTGATGTACTCGGTGGCGACCAATACCTCGGTCGGGGCGCTGTTCATGGCCGGCGTCGTGCCGGGGCTGGCGCTGGCGGCAACGCTGGGCGGCGTGACCTGGTATCGCGCCCGTCGCTACGATTATCCGCGCCAGCCGAAGGCATCGATGGCCGAGCGGGTCAAGGCCTTCCGCGATTCGGTGTGGGGCCTGCTGCTGATCGTGGTGGTGATGGGCGGCATCTACACCGGCGTGTTCACGCCGACCGAAGCCGCCGCGATGAGCGCCATGTACGCCTTCATCGTCGCCGTCTTCGTCTATCGCGACATGCCGCTGTCGGATGTGCCGAAGGTGCTGCTCAACTCCGCCAATATGTCGGCGATGCTGCTCTACATCATCACCAACGCGGTGCTGTTCTCCTTCATCATGACCAACGAGAACATCCCGCAGGCGCTGGCCGACTGGATGCTCGGCAACGGGCTGGGCATGATCGCCTTCCTGCTGGCGGTGAACGTGCTGCTGCTGCTGGCCGGCAACTTCATGGAGCCGTCGTCGATCGTGCTGATCTTCGCGCCGATCCTGTTCCCGGTGGCGATGAAGCTGGGCATCGATCCGGTGCACTTCGGGATCATCATGGTGGTGAACATGGAAGTCGGCATGTGCCACCCGCCGGTCGGCCTCAATCTTTATGTGGCGTCGGGGATCACCAAGATGGGCATCACCGAGCTGACCGTGGCGGTGTGGCCGTGGCTGCTGTCGATGCTGGTGTTCCTCATTGTCGTCACCTACTGGCCGGCCTTGTCGCTGTGGTTCCCGCGCAGCCTCGGGATGATGTGACGGATCGGCGCAGTTGAACGAAAGGGCGCGTCCGGCCGGATGCGCCCTTTTTTGTGCGGCGCAGCGTCCGGTTTGGACCCGCCGCGCAGATGTGATAAAAGGTCATGTTTCCCGTGGCCGCCCGCGGGTTCGCCGTCCGTCGTCTTGCGAGGCCCCCGTTTGTCCCAGCTCCACACCCCGCCACCGTCCGCAGCTCTTCCGCGCGAACACGACTGCTACCACTGCGGCCTGCCGATACCCGCCGACGTCGAGCTGTCCGTCGACATCGACGGCACGCCGCACCGGATGTGCTGCACCGGCTGCCAGGCGGTGGCCCGCTCGATCGTCAGCAGCGGCCTCATCGACTACTACACGCGCCGCGATGCGCTGCCCGAGCAGGCCCGCGAGGCGATGCCCGACGAGCTGAAGGATCTGGGCCTCTTCGACCATCCCGATTTCCAGCAGGGTTTCGTCAAGCCCGTCGGCGAACACGAGCGCGAGGCGGCGCTGATCCTCGAGGGCATCACCTGCGCCGCCTGCATCTGGCTCAACGAGCAGCACGTGGCCCACCAGCCCGGCGTCACGGCCGTCGACATCAACTACGCCACCCGCCGCGCCCGCGTGCGCTGG
>SSSX01000172.1 GCA_015657735.1 Zoogloeaceae bacterium | reverse complement strand
TGGCCGACGACGGCAAGATCGATCGTTCCAAGGTTGCCGCCGCACTGGTCAAGTACAACCTTGACCCGAAGAAGCCCAACCCGATGTCCGTCTGATCGCCGAGGAGACTGCAAACATGAGCCAACTCATTGAAGTAAAGGTGCCGGACATTGGCGATTTCGACCAGGTTCCGGTGATCGAACTGTTCGTCAAGGTCGGCGACACCATCAAGGTGGACGACGCCATCGCCACCCTCGAATCCGACAAGGCCACGATGGACGTGCCGTCCTCGGCTGCCGGTGTGGTCAGGGAAGTGCTGATCAGCCTCGGCGACAAGGTTGCCGAAGGCACCGTGCTGATCAAGGTCGAAGCCGCCGGCGCCGCCGCTGCGGCCCCGGCCCCGGCTGCGGCCGCCCCTGCTCCGGCAGCGGCCGCTCCGGCGGCGGCTCCCGCCCCGGTGGCTGCCGCTCCGGCCGCCGGCGGTGGTCTGGTCGAGGTGAAGGTGCCGGACATCGGCGACTTCTCCGACGTGCCGGTCATCGAGCTGTTCGTCAAGGTCGGCGACAGCATCAAGGCGGAAGACGCCATCGCCACGCTCGAATCCGACAAGGCCACGATGGACGTGCCGTCGTCGGCCACCGGCATCGTCAAGGAAGTGCTGGTCCAGCTCGGCAGCAAGGTGTCCGAAGGCGCCGTGCTGATCAAGGTCGAAACGGGTGCCGGCGCTGCCGCGGCGCCCGCCCCGGCCGCCAGCGCTCCGGCTCCGGCTGCTGCACCGGCCCCCGCTGCCGCGCCCGCCGCGGCGCCGGCTCCGGTCGCCGCTGCCGCCTCGCCGGCCGCGCCGTCCGCCGTCAAGCTCGGCGGCAAGGTGCACGCCAGCCCGTCGGTGCGCGCCTTCGCCCGCGAACTGGGTGTCGATCTCGGCCAGGTCACCGCCACCGGCCCCAAGAACCGCATCGTGCAAGCCGACATCACCGCCTTCGTCAAGGGCGCCATGAGCACCGGCGTCGTGCCGGGCAAGACCGTCGCCGCCGCCGCGGCCGTCGGCAGCCTGGGTGGCGGGCTCGACCTGCTGCCGTGGCCGAAGGTGGATTTCTCGAAGTTCGGCGAGGTGGAAGCCAAGCCGCTGTCGCGCATCAAGAAGATCTCCGGCCAGAACCTGGCCCGCAACTGGGCGATGATCCCGGCCGTCACCTACCACGAAGACGCCGACATCACCGACCTGGAAGCCTTCCGCGTCCAGATGAACAAGGAGTTCGAGAAG
>SSSX01000171.1 GCA_015657735.1 Zoogloeaceae bacterium | reverse complement strand
GCGGTCGCGGCGCTGACCGCCACCGCGTCCGGCGCCGGCAGGCCGAGCGCGCGCCAGGTCTGGTAGAGACGCTGGACGGCGAGACCTTTTTCCTCCAGTTCGGCGAGCTGGGTTTCGGTATCGGGCTGGACCGACACTTCCTCTTCCGGGCCGAGGATGCCTTCGAGCAGCGCTTCGGCGATGGAAGTGTCGCCCACCTGATCCGGCCACTCGCCGGGCCACATCTCGAAGCCCTGCTCGAAACCGTTGGTCCATTCTTCGCCGATGGCCGGGTCGTCCTCGCCGCCCTGGGCGTAGCAGAAGGGCTGCCAGCCCTCGGCCTCGCCTTCCTCGTCGCCCTCGTCGTCGCCGATGGTGGCCAGCAGGTCGTTGTAATAGCGCAGCACCAGTTCGATGGCTTTTTGCAATGCGGCGCCGGAACCGAAGCCGACCTCGCCCTCGTCGGCGGTCCACACCGCCGGCAACCAGTCCTCGACGGCGATCGGCAGCGGCGAGGCGACGATGGCCGCCAGATAGCCGTCGAGCATCTCCATGTTCATGCAGTCGGCGGGGACGTCGTCCGAGACGAGCAGTTCTTCGAGCTGTTCCAGTTCGTCGTCGGAAAGGGGTTCGGATTGGATTTGCGTCATGACGGGTTTTCTTCCAGGGTCGGTTGGGGATCGAGCTCCACCACACACCGGTAAAGGGTCTGGCCGGAATCCCGGTATTTGCGTTCGAAAGGAGTCAGCGGCGAAGGTGCCTCGAAGGCTTCCCACGTCGGCGCACGGCCGGTCAGCAGCCCCAGCGCGACGGCGAATTCTTCCACATAAATGTTCCAGTTACTGCGACATTCCAGCCGCCCGCCGAGCCGCGGCACGAACGGAAAGACCGGATGGGCATGCCAGCGCCGCGCCAGGTGGCCGATTTTCGGCCACGGGTTCGGGTAAAGGATGTAATGCCGCGCCAGCCGGATGCCGGCATCGGCCAGCAGGCGCCAGTAATCCACCAGATCGGCGCGCACGAAGACCATGTTCTTCGGCAGCAAGGCATCCGGGTAAGGCTTCTTGCGCGCGAGGCGGTCGGCCGACTGGTCGACGCCGATCACCCAGTGGTCGGGAAACGCGCGGGCGAGCTGGATCGTGCTGTGGCCCACGCCGCAGCCGGCGTCGAGGATCAGCGGCGCCTGGCCGTCCCAGCCTTCGAGGCTCGCCGCGAAGGCGGCCTTGTTGTAATCGAGATACGGTTTGCGAAATTCGGAACGGGCGTGCTTGCGCACCCGCTCGACGAGGTTTTCATGGACGCCCTGCTGGGCGCTGTCGGGAATCTTCGAGTTGGCGTACATCCGTCGATTCTACGCGGCGGCCTTCAGCACCGGAACGCCGTGGCAGGCCAGCACGTGCCCGACCGCCAGCGCATCCTTCTTCGCGCGGACCTCGCCGTACAGCCGCTCGGCCTGCGGGAAGTTGCGCCGCAGCAGCCCGAGCCACTGCTTGAGCCGCCCCGGCGCATGGCGGGATTCGACCTTAGCCAGCACCCGCAGCCAGAACTCGCCGATCAGCGGCAGCAGCTCGCGCCATTCTTCGTCGCGATCCGCCGCCCCGCCGCCGCCGCGGATGCGCCGCACCAGAAACGGATCGGCCACCGCGCCGCGGCCGAGCATCACGTCGGCCGCGCCGCTCACCGCACGGCACCGCCGCCAGTCGTCCGCGCTCCACACCTCGCCGTTGGCCACCACCGGCACGGCCACCGCATCGGCAACGCGCCCGACCCACTCCCAGTGGGCCGGCGGGCGATAGCCGTCGGCCTTGGTACGCGCATGCACGACCAGATCCTCGACGCCACCGTCGGCCAGCGCCCGGGCGCAATCGAGGGCGCGGGCCGTGTCCGCCACGCCGAGGCGCATCTTGGCGGTGAATGGAATGTGCCGCGGCACCGCCTTGCGCACCGCGCAGGCGATGGCGTGGAGCAGTTCGGGCTCGTCGAGCAGCGCGGCGCCGCCGCGGTGGCGGTTCACGGTTGGCGCCGGGCAGCCGAAGTTCAGGTCGATGCCGGCCGGATTGAGGCGGGCCAGCCGCGCCGCGTTGTCGGCCATGCACGGCGGATCGGAACCGAGCAGTTGCACCCGCACCGGCGTCCCGCTGGAGGTGGCGCTGCCGGCCTGCAGCTCGGGCGCGGTACGCCGGAAGGCCCGCGCCGGCAGCACCGAGCCAGACACCCGGATGAATTCCGTCACCGCATGGTCGTAGCCGTCCACACGGGTCAGCACCTCGCGCAGCACGTCGTCCGCGAGACCTTCCATCGGAGCGAGCAGGAGGCGTGGCATGGGAAAAATAGCGTTGCGTTTCAAGGCCGGGCGGCGACTGTACCGGAGTTTTGCGGCGGCACAAAGGATTTTGGCGCCGCCGCAGGCAAGCACCGACGCGGTAAGATGCGGCCCCATGCGCCGCCCCGCCCACGCCTCCGGCGAATCGCCGACCCTCCGCGACCTCCTGCTGCTCGCCGTTCCGGCGCTGCTGCTGGTGATTGCCGCCTTTGCGCTGGCCTGGCAGTTCGTGCGGCCGGCGCCGCCGAAGAAGATCGTCATGAGCACCGGCGCGGCCGGCGGCGCCTACCACTATTTCGGCGAACGCTATCGCGACAAGCTGGCCCAGGATGGCGTCGAGGTCGAACTGCGGCCTTCCAGCGGCGCCGTCGAAAACCTCCTGCGCCTCAAGACCGACGACAGCGTGGACGTCGGCTTCATCCAGGGCGGCATCGCCAACGAACCCGACTCTGAAGACCTGGCGACCCTCGGCAGCATGTACCTCGAGCCGGTGTGGATCTTTCACCGCGGCAGCGCACGGCTCGACCGCATCGCGCAACTCAAGGGCATGAACATCGCGACCGGGCTGCCGGGCAGCGGCACCCAGCTGTTCGCGCTGCAGTTGCTGGCCGCCAACGGCGTCGCCACCCACGATCCGCGCCTCAAGCCGCTCGGCGGCATGGCCGCCGTCGACGCTCTGAAACGCGGCGAGGTGGACGCCCTGTTCGTCGTCGGCGCGCCGCAGGCGCCGGTGGTCGATACGCTGCTGCACACCGCCGGCGTCGAGCTGCTCAACTTCGCCCAGGCCGACGGCTACGTGCGCCATTTTCCGCACCTGCAGAAAATCACCCTGCCCCACGGCGCCATCGACATCCACGCCGACCGGCCGCCGCGCGACATCCAGCTCCTCGCCGCCACCGCCAATCTGGTGGTCAAGGCCGACATCCACCCGGCGATCGTCACCCTGCTCCTCAAGCACGCCCGCGAAATCCACAGCCCGCCCGGCTTGCTGCAGGCCGCCAACGCCTTTCCGTCAGCCGACGATCATTCCCTGCCGATGCACGTCATGGCGCGCCGCTTCTACGACTCCGGCCCGCCGCTGCTGCAGCGCTACCTGCCGTTCTGGCTGGCGGTGCTGATCGACCGCCTGTTCGTCATGGTGCTGCCGCTGTTCGCGGTGGTGATTCCGCTGTCGAAGGTGCTGCCCGCCATCTACAACTGGCGCATGCGCTCGCGGGTGTACAAGTGGTATGGCGAGCTGAAGTTCCTCGAGGCCGAGATCGAGGACACCCCCGAGGCCGACCGCACGCCCGACGCCCTCGCCGCCTTCCGGGCCCGCCTCGACCGCATCGAACACCGGGCCGCCCACCGCAAACTGCCCCTCGCCTTTGCCAACGAGTTGTACACCCTGCGCGAGCACATCGCCCTCGTCCGCCGCCGCCTGACCCACCTCGCGGAAACCGTCACACGTCCCTGACAGTCTTATTGATACAGTGAAGCTGCCGGCGTTTACCGATGCCGGCAACGTCCTGCGAGCCCCGCCATGAGCCCTCACCTCGACCTCACCGCCCCCTACGCGCCGCTGGTCCGCCGCATCGAAACCGAAGGCAGCGTCGATGGCCAGATGCTGGTCATCGATCACTTCCTGAACCACCGCATCGAGCCCGGCTTCATCTTCGAACTGGCCCACGAGTTGGCCCGGCGTCTGTCCTTCTTCCAGCCCAACGTGATCCTCACCGCCGAGGCCAGCGGCATCGCCCCGGCGCTGATCGTCGCGCAGGCCCTCAACGTGCCGATGGTCTACGCCAAGAAGTATTCCAGCGACGTCGAATCCCCGTCGATCTGCCGCGTCATCCCGTCGTCCGGCAAGGGCGACGAAACCCGGCTGGCGATCTCGACCCGTTACATCAAGGCCGGTCAGCGGGTCGTCATCGTCGACGATTTCCTCGCCAACGGACGCACCGCCGCCGCGCTGATCGACATGGCCCGTCAGGCCGGCGCCGACGTGCTGGGCGCCGGCTTCGTCGTCGAGAAGCGCTTCAAGCACGGCCGCGAACACATCGAGGAACTCCGCGTGCCGGTGTCCACGCTGGCCCAGGTCGAGCGGCTGGAAAACGGCCGGGCTATCCTGACCCAACCGAAGGACGAATGAAGCGTCGCCCGGCGATCCACCATTTGACGCAAAAACGGCAACAATGAACTGATCATTGTTGCCGTTTTTGCACAGACTCAGGCAAGTCCGTCAGCGGAACCTCACCCCCACCGTTGGATTTCCCGGCAGGCCGTCGTAGCGCACCGTCACCGCCAGGCCGGGTCTGGGCGGCGTGAGCCTGGTGAACGAACCGAGCGACAGCAAGTCGCCGCGCTTGAGCGGCGTGCCGGCGGTGGCGAGATCGCGCGCCAGCCAGATCGCCGCGTTGAGCGGGTTGCCGAGCGTGGCGCTGCCCTTGCCGCTGTCGATCAGCGTGCCGCTGCCGTCGCTGAGCGTGACGGTCATGGTTGCCAGCGCGTCGGCGAACGCCTTGTCGTGACGCGCCGCAATCGGCTTGCCGAGCACGCCGAGGCGGGCGCCGACATTAACCGTCGCCAGCATCGGCCCGCCGAGCGTCGCCGGGTCGGTGGCCATCAGGTCGGGCAGCTCGATGAAGGGGCGGACCGAGTCGAGATGACGCAGCGCCTCGGCCGGCGTGGTGGCCCTGGCGAGACCGGCCGGATCGCCGACCTCGACCGCCAGATCGGCCTCGAACACCGGAAACGCGCCATACGCCGCCGGCACCTCGGCCCCATCGTCGACGATCATCGCGCGGAACAGCGTGCCGCGCAGCGGCGCCGCGTAGCCGAAGCGCTTCTGCACCACCGGATTGGTCAGCCCGGCCTTGTAGCCGACCGCCGGGCCATAAGCCTGCGCGAGGTAGCGGACGACCTTGTCGCGCCCGCACAACCCGTCTTCCATGCTCATCCCGGCCAGCGGCGCGACGGGCTCGCGGGCGACGATGGCGGCGGCCACCGCGGCAGCCTCCAGGTCGGTCGGGCAGGCGGCCTGCACGGCCAGCGGCAGTGCCGTGGCGACGAGGGCCACGAATGAGGTTTTCACCGGTCGATTCTCCTTGTGTGCCGGGCGCGGGCCCGGTGGTCCGAAAACGTCACTTGGGCAGCGGGTAGAACAGCTGCTCGTTGCCGATCCGGTATGCGGAAATCGCCCGGCGGCCGGCCGGCGAAGTGATCCAGTCGATGAAACGTTCGCCGGCCGCGCGCTTGACGTGCGGATGCCGGGCCGGATTGACGAGGATCACGCCATACGGGTTGTAGAGCCGCGGGTCGCCGGCGAACAGGATGGCGAGATCCTGACGGTTCCTGAAACTGGCCCAGGTGCCGCGGTCGGCCAGCGTGTAGGCACCCATGCCGGCCGCCATGTTGAGGGTCGGGCCCATGCCGGCGCCCGCTTCCTTGTACCAGCCCTGCCCCTTCGGCTCGACGCCCGCCGACTGCCAGAAGCGCAACTCGGCGGCATGGGTGCCGCTGCGGTCGCCGCGCGAGACCCAGCTGACCCCTTTGCCGGCGATGCGGCCGAAGGCGTCGACGGCATCCCTGGCGCCCTTCACGCCCGCGGCGTCGGCCGCCGGGCCGACCAGCACGAAGTCGTTGTACATCACGTCGCGGCGGTCGACGCCGTAGCCGTCGGCGACGAACTTGTCCTCGGCCGCGCGATCGTGCACCAGCAGCACGTCGGCATCGCCGCGCCGGCCCACGTCGAGCGCCTGACCGGTGCCCAGCGCGACGACCTTCACCGCGATGCCCGAATCCTTCTCGAAGATCGGCAGGATGAAGTTGAACAGCCCCGACTGCTCGGTGGACGTCGTCGACGCCAGCACGATCGATTCGCCGGCGTGGGCCGCCGAGGCCAGCGCGGCCAGCCCAAGCACCGCCAGTTTCAGTTTCTTCAAAATGCCATGCGCCATGGTAGTTCTCCCTGGATGTAAAGCCGCGCGGCCTGCGAGGCCGGGCGGGCAAAAAAACGTTGCACCGGCGCGTGCTCGCAGACGCGGCCGGCGTCGATGAACACCACGTCGTCGGCCAGCCGGGTAGCCTGGCCGAGGTTGTGGGTGGTCATCAAGATGCGGGTGCCTTCGGTGCGGATTTCGCGGACGATGCGTTCGATGGCGTCGACCGAGCCCGGATCGAGGCTCGCCGTCGGCTCGTCGAGCAGCAGCAGGCGCGGCCGCGTGATCCACGCCCGGGCCAGCGCCAGGCGCTGGCGTTCGCCGCCCGAAAGCCCGCGCGCACTGTCCGCCGCCCGGCCGGCCAGGCCGACCCGCTCGAGCACCGCCTGCGCCCGCGCGCGCCGCTCGGCCGCAGGCACGCCGAGGGGCCGCAGCGCCAGCTCGACATTGCCGAGCAAGGAATCGCGCAGCATCCGGGGCTGCTGGAAGACCATCGCGATACCACGGGCCGGCCGTGCGCCGGTGCCCCAGTCGATGGAGCCGCCGTCGGCTTCGAGCAGGCCGCACAGCATGCGCAGAAACACGCTCTTGCCGGCGCCGTTGGGGCCGAGCAGGATCGTGATGCCCTCGCCGCCCAGGTCGACGCTGAGACCGTCGAGCACCTGCCGCCCGCCCGCAGCCCAGCGCAGCTCGCGCACCGTCAGCGGAAACACGCCCCGGCCCTCATGCGTAGCGCCGCATCGCCCACTGGCGCAGCGCGTGGGCGATGCCATTGAGCAGCAGGATCACCGCCAGCAGCACCAGCCCCAGCGCCACCGCCAGCGGCAGGTCGCCCTTGCTGGTTTCGAGGGCGATGGCGGTGGTCATCGTGCGGGTCGAATGCTCGATGTTGCCACCGACGATCATCACCGCCCCCACCTCGGACATGGCCCGCCCAAGCCCCGCCAGCACCGCCACCAGCAGCGAGTGCCGGCAGTCGTGAAGCAGCACGCGCACGCTGTCGGCCCAGCCGAAGCCCATCGCGGTGAGTTCCTCCTCATAGTCCCGCCAGGCGTCCTCCACCACCTGCCGGGCGATGGCCGCCATCAGCGGCACCACCAGCAGGGTCTGGGCGATGACCATCGCCGCCGGCGAATACAGCAAGCCGAACTTCCCCAGCGGCCCCGACCGCGACAGTGCCAGATACACCACCACGCCGACCACCACCGACGGCAGCCCCATGCAACCGTTGAGCAGCACCACCAGCGCCTGCCGGCCGGGAAAGCGCCCGACGCCCAGGCAGGCCCCCAGCGGCAGACCGAGCACGGTGCCGAAGAGCACCGCCAGCCCGCTGACCTGCAGCGACAGCAACACGATCTCGGCCACCCGCCGGTCGAATCCGGCCAGCAGCGCAAAGGCGTCGGAGAACGCAAGGCCGAGGCCGTTCATCCGCCCCCTCGCTGCATCGCCCGGTCGATGCGCGCCAGCAGGCTCTGGCGTGCCGGCACATCGCCCGACAGGAAACGCAGCCGCGCCCGCAGCACCGGCAGGCGGAAGAGGCCCATGCGCCGCTCGGGCAGTTCGGTCAGATCGACCTCCAGCGTAACCCCGCCCTGCTCCACCCGCAGCGCGCCCGGCCGGGGCGAGACGACCCCGCCCGGCACCGCCAGTCGCAAGCCGCGTTCAAACTCCGTCGCAGTGGCCCCGATCTCGCGCAGGAAACCCTCCGGCGCCCCCACATCCTCAGGCATGCGCCGGTCAGCCCCCGGCAATCGGCGGCCAGATGGCTAGTTCGTCGCCCTCCGACAACGCCTTGCCGCCCCGGTCGGTCGGCGCGATGTAGTGGCCGTTGACCAGCACGAGGTGAGCGCATTTTTCCGGCAGGCGATAGCGGGCGATCAGATCGCCGACCGTTGCGCCGGCCGGCACGTCCAGTTCGACAATGTTGCCGCGCCGCTCGGCAGGCAGGTAGTCGGCGAGGGATGCGTAGAGTTTGAAAACGATTTTCATGCGGGCATCGGTGATTTCAGGCGCAGGCAACCGCCGCCTGACGCCGGGCGATCGAGTCAGGCTGGGTCGCCGCCAGATAGGCTTCGAAGAAACGCTGCGGCGCGGCGAGCAGCACCTCCTTCCACGGCCCGAGGGCCAGCCGGCTCTGGATCAGGCCGCGCAAGGCCCCCACGTGCTGGGTCATGCCGATCGAGGTGGCGCCGATCAGCACATCGCCCTGGAACTGCAGGCTGAGGTAGCGGCTCGCCGCCTCGTCCACCAGTTCGACGCCCTGCCCGTCCGGGCTGCCCCACCATTGGCCGAAGGACGTGGAGATCAGGCCGAGCGTGTCGAGCACGTTGATCGCCAGCACGCCGGGCAACTGCGCATTGCCGCCGGCCATGTTGATGGCGGCAACCCGCGCCTGGTCGGCGGCGTTGGGCTGGATCGCCGACACGAGGTGGGCGCCGGTGAACAGGTCGGGCGCCTCGGCCACGTCGCCGGCGGCGAAAATGCCGGGCACCGAGGTTTCCATGCGTGCATCCACCAGCACCCCCTTGGCGACGTGCACCGGCGTGCCGTCGAGGAAGGCGATGTTGGGGGCGACGCCGGCTGCGACGATGACCAGATCGCAGGGCAGCGTGTCGCCGGTCGACAGGCTGACCCGCAGCGGCGCGTCGCCGTCGCCGCGGTCGATGCGCTCGACGCCGGCCGAGGTGACGACCCGCACGCCCTGCCGTTCGACCCACGCCTTGATCATGCCGCCGGCCTTGGGCGTCATCATCCGCGGCACCATGCGGTCGCCCATCTCGACGACGGTGAGCTGCACACCCCGCTTGGCCAGCGCCTCCATGATGATGCAGCCGATGAAGCCGGCGCCCAGCTGCAGCACCCGCGCACCGGGCCGGGCGTGGGCGGCGATCGCGCGGGCGTCGGCCAGCGTCCAGCAGGTCTGCACCTCCGGCAGGTCCACCCCGGGAATCGGCGGGCGGACCGGATGCGAACCGGTGGCGATCAGCAGGCGGTCGTAGGTTTCGAAGTGACCGTCGGCGAACAGCACGTTCTGCTTCGCGACGTCCACCGCCACCGCACGGCCGGCGAGCTGGCGCACGCCGAGCGCGTCGAAATGGTCCGGCGTCTTGCGCAGGAAGGTGCCCGACTCGTCGATATTGCCTTCGAGCAGGTAGGGGATCGCCATCCGCGAGTAGGGCGGCAGGCCCTCGCTGCCGGTCATCACGATTTCGGCGCGCGGCGCGGCGCGGCGCAGCGCCTCGGCCGCGACGACGCCGGCCGGACCATTGCCCAGGATAAGGTGCTTCATCGGTCAATCCTCAGAATGGACTGCGCGACGACGCAGCCTCCCGGCCAGCGTCGTCGCGTCGTGGCGCTGCGCTCAGAGTCCGAGCCGCGCGAGGGTCTCGGCAGTCGGCACGCCTTCCGGCGTCCAGCCGCGTATCTGGTAGTACTCCGGCAGCATCTTGTCGAGGCCATTCACCAGTCCCTTGGCCGGGCCGGTCTTGGCCGGTTCGGTCTTGAGGCGCGGCGGCAGGTCGTCATCCTTGCGGCTGAGGCCGGCGGCGTTGTTGAAGAGCCGCTCCATGTTCCAGATGCGCTCGCCGACCGCGTTGAGCTTGTCCATCGACCAGTCGCCTTCGCAGGCCGCCTCGATCTGCGGCTGCACGTCGGCCAGCGTCCATGCGAACGACGTGAACACGCAGATGCCGGCCGCGTCGAACACCGCCGTGGCATCCTGGAAAGCCTTGACCAGCTCCGGCTTGCCGTCGGTGGTGAGCGGATCGGTCTTGACCGGAATGCCCAGCACTTCGGACGCAACGGTGTAGGAGCGCAGGTGGCAGGCGCCGCGGTTCGACGTGGCGTAGGTCAGGCCCATGCCCTGGATCGCGCGCGAATCGTAGGCCGGGAATTCCTGGCCCTTGACCGTCATCGACAGCTCGGGGTGGCCGTACTTGGTGCACAGTCGCTTCGAGCCCTGGCCGATCTCCTTGCCGAAACCCTCGCCGCGGGCGGTCATCTCGGCCAGCCGGGCCAGCGCCGCGGCGGAACCGAAGGGAGCCTCGATGCCGATCTGCTCCCTGGTCAGCACGCCCATCTCGTAGAGTTCCATCACCGCGCCGATGGTGGCGCCGAAGGAAATCGGGTCCATGCCCTGCTCGTTGCACAGCAGGTTGGCGTACTGCAGGGCTTCGAGGTCGCCGACGCCGTTGGCGGCGCCCAGCGCCCACGCCGCTTCGTATTCGAGGCCGCCGGAGGCGCCCCAGTATTCCGGCTTGTTCACCACCGTGAAGTGGCCCTTGTCGATCTCGGAAATCCGGCCACAGGCGATGGTGCAGCCGAAGCAGGCGGCGTTGGTCACCAGCTGCGGCTTGCCGTCGGTCGGACGCTTTTCGTGCATCGCTTCGGCCGATATCTTGCCGGCATCCTCGAACTGCACGTCGCGGTGGTTGCGGGTTGGCAGCGCACCCATTTCGTTGATGACGTTCATCAGCACCTGAGTGCCGAACTTGGGCAGCCCCTGGCCGGTGACGGCGTTGTCGGCCAGCACCTTCTTCTTCTCGGCGGTGATCTTCATGAAGGCTTTCATGTCCTTCACGCCGGCGACGCCCTTGGTGCCGCGCAGCGCAACGGCCTTGAGGTTCTTCGAACCCATCACCGCTCCCACCCCGGAACGCCCGGCGGCCCGGTGCAGATCATTGACGATGCAGCCGAACAGCACCTGATTCTCGCCGGCGAGGCCGATGGACGACACGCGGACCAGCGGGTCCTGCAGTTCGTGCTTGATGGCCTCTTCGGTGTGCCAGCAGCTGGTGCCCCACAGGTGGGCGGCGTCCTTCAGCTCGGCCTTGTCGTTTTCGACGTAGAGGTAAACCGGCTTGGGCGAGCGGCCCTCGAAGATGATCATGTCCCAGCCGGCGAACTTCATCTCGGCGCCGAAGAAGCCACCCGAGTTGGAGCACGCGATGGCGCCGGTCAGCGGCCCCTTGGTGACCACCGTGTAGCGTCCGCCGGTGGAGGCCAGCGTGCCGGTGAGCGGGCCGGTGGACATGATCATCTTGTTGTCGGGCGACAGCGGATCGACCTTCGGGTCGATCTCGGACACCAGGTATTTGCTCGCCAGCCCGCGCGAGCCGAGGTATTCGTCGGCCCACTGCATGTTGAGCGGTTCGGAGGTACAGGTGCCGGCAGTGAGGTTCACGCGCAGCAGTTTCCGGTTCCAGGCCATGGTCGTCTCCTTATTCCGTCACCGCCGTGTTGGCCTTGGCGGCCCAGGCGCGCATCTTGTCCAGACCCGTCCAGTCGGCATCGACGTAGGTGATCGCGCCGGTCGGACAGGCCGCCGCGCAGGCCGGATCGCCGCCGCACAGGTCGCACTTCTGAACCTTGCCGCTGTCCTGGTTGTAGTTGATGGTGCCGAACGGACAGGCGATGGTGCACACCTTGCAGCCGACGCAGACGTCGTCGAAAACCTGTTTGGCGCCGGTTGCCGCATCGATGCGGATGGCGTCGACCGGGCAGGCGTTGAGACACCAGGCGTCGGTGCATTGGGTGCAGGTGTAGGGCACCTTGCGCCCCTCGGTCTCGAAACTGAAAACCTTGATGCGCGACTTGGACGGATTGATGACGCCGGTGTGTTCGACCGAGCATGCCATTTCGCACTGCAGGCAGCCGGTGCACTTTTTCGGGTCAATGTGCAGGGATTTCCACATGGGGTGTCTCCTCGTCGTTGTGCGCCCCTGAACAACCCGGGACGTGGTCTCTCGCAAGGCGCGAAGCCATCCACACCGAGGCCAGGCCTTGCCGTCCGGCCAGCATACGCGGGCCCGATGGCTTGTCAATGCGCACCGCCGCAAGCGGCGCGGCGGTCGATTTGTGATACTAATTCCTCCTCGACAGACTGCACGGAGCGACCCGATGAACACCGACCACGGATGCGCCGCGCCCCAGCCTTCGCTGACCGTCGCCGAGGCCCGCCGGATCATTCTCGACGCGGTGACGCCGGCCGGCGGATGGGCCTGTGTGCCGATCCGTTCGAGCCTCGGCCGGGTGCTCGCGCGGGACGTGATCGCCCCCGGCAACGTGCCGGCCCACGACAACTCGGCGATGGATGGCTACGCGGTGCGTGCCGAAGACCTCGCCGCCGACGGCGAGACGAGCCTGCAGCTGGTCGGCTCGGCGTTCGCCGGACGCGGCTTTTCGGGCATCGTCGGCAAGGGTCAGGCGGTGCGCATCATGACCGGCGGCGTGATGCCGGTCGGCGCCGACAGCGTCGTGATACAAGAGGTGGCAAAGGTCGACGGCGACCGTATCGCGATCCCCGGCGGCCTGCGTCGCGGGCAGAACGTGCGCCGGGCCGGCGAGGATCTGGCCGAAGGCGCGGTGGCGATTCCGCGCGGCAAGCGGATGGGGCCGGCCGAACTGGGCCTCGCGGCCTCGCTGGGCCTGGCCGAAGTCAGCGTCTGCCGTCGCCTGCGGGTGGCCTTTTTCTCGACCGGCGACGAACTGGCCAGCATCGGCCGTCCGCTGGCGCCGGGCGAGGTCTACGACTCCAACCGTTACACCCTGCACGGCGCCCTCGCCCGCCTCGGCTGCGACATCATCGACCTGGGCGTGGTGCCCGACCGCCCCGAACTGCTCGAAGCCGCCTTCCGCGATGCCGCCGCCAGCGCCGACGTGGTGCTGACCACCGGCGGCGTCTCGGTCGGCGAGGCGGATTTCATCCGCGAACTGATGCAGCGCCTCGGCGAGGTTGCCTTCTGGAAGATCGACATCAAGCCCGGCCGGCCGATGGCCTTCGGGCGCATCGGTGGCGCCTGGATGTTCGGCCTGCCCGGCAATCCGGTGGCGGTGATGGTGACCTTCTACCAGTTCGTGCAGGACGCGCTGCTGAAGATCGCCGGCGTCGATCCGCTCCCCGCACGGCCACTGATGCCGGCCGTCTGCGCCGCGCCGATCCGCAAGCTGGCCGGCCGCTGCGAATTCCTGCGCGGCCGGCTGTCAGCCGACGGCGGCAGCTGGCGGGTGCACCCGGCCGCCGCGCAGGGCTCGGGCGTCCTGCGCTCGATGTCGGAAGCCAACTGCTTCATCGTGCTCGACGAAACCCGCGGCGATGTGGCGGCGGGCGACAGCGTGCCGGTTCAGCTTTTCGACGGGCTGGTCTGAAGCGCCGCCCGACCGGCGGGCGTGCCGCCGGCCGGCCCGCCCGTCACGGGTTGCGGCATTCGCCGATGGTCCGGTCGCCGCGCCGGCCGCAGGGCGTCAGCGCACCGGGCACCGGCGACGGAAAGCCGTCGGCGTCGATCTGCGCCAGCCGGGTATGCCACGCGGCGAGTCCGCGCCGGTCGAAATCGAGGTACAGCAGCCAGCCTTGCCAGGCTTCCGGCGCGTCGAAACCGTCGAACACGAAATTGCCCAGGCTGTAGACGATCAGCCGGCCCCGATAGAGTTCGGCCGGCTGGATGACGTGGGGGTGACCGCCGACCACCACGTCGGCGCCGGCGTCGATCATCCGCCGGGCCAGTTCGCGCTGGCGCAGCGTCGGCGCCTCCTCGTATTCCCAGCCCCAGTGCATGAACGGCACCACGATGTCGGCGCCGGCCCGGCGCGCGGCACGGATGTCGGCGATGACCTGGGCGTCCTCGCTCCAGGCGATGCCGGGCAGGTCGGCGCCGGCCTCGAACGAGCGCGGCTTGAATTCGTTGTAACCGAGCAGCGCGATGCGCAGCCCTTTCTTCTCGATCCACAACGGCGCGTGCGCCGCGGCCAGATTGGGTCCGCCGCCGAAGTGGCGGATACCCGCCGCGCCGAGGTGGGTCAGCGTGTCGGTGAAGGCCCCCTTGCCGAAATCGCCGGAGTGGTTGTTGGCCACCGACACGGCATCGAAGCGCCCCTTCATCACCGCCAGCGCGGCAGGGTCGGCGCGGAAGGTGTAGCGCTTGTTGGGCAGCGCGCTGCCGCCGGCGGACACCGTGAATTCGAGGTTGGCGACGCGGTAATCGGCTTCGGCCAGGCGGCTGGCGAAGGCCGCCAGCGGATCGCCGCCGGCCGCGATGGCGCGACCGGGACCGTCGGCCAGCATCACGTCGCCGGCAAACAGCAGCCGCACGGTGTCGGCGCGGCTGCTGCCGGTCGGCAGCGCCAGGATCAGGGCCGCCGTCAGCAGCGGGATGAGTCTCGTTTTCATCGGTACGCCGCCCTCCCCTTCGCCCCTTCGTTTACCGCCTCGCACCAGTATTCCAGTTCGCCGTCGTAGCCCGGCTCGAAAACCCGCTGCAGGCCGGTGAAACCATGGCGGGCGCGGCGCCCGCCGGCTGCGGGAGGCCACGGATGGCTCGCCTGGTGGATCATCACCGGGCCTTCGTCGCCCGACCGGTAGGTGGCGATGGTGACGCCGGCCACGTCGGCGGGCCGATCCTGGAAAACCGTGCGGAACAGGAAGATGTCGCCGACCGCGATCGACGCGACAGCGTACGGCGACGCCACCGGCCGGCTGACGACGACGCGCCCTTCGCCTTCGAAATCGATGTGGCAGTCGATGCGCCAGGCGGCCGACGCACAGGCCGGCACAGCGACAAAAAGAAACAGCAGCGTTCGCTTCATGCGGCGGAGCCCGGAAAAAGGAAGCCGGCCGCGGTCGGCGGCCGGCTTCCGGTGTGCCATCGGAACGGATCGTCAGGCGGTGAGTGCCGCCTTGATCTGCTCCAGCGTGGTCGGATCTTCGATGGTGGTCAGGTCGCCCGGGTCACGACCTTCGGCCAGCGCCTGGATCGAGCGGCGCAGCATCTTGCCGGAACGGGTCTTGGGCAGGCCGGAGATGAAATGCACGCGGGCCGGACGGGCGATGGCGCCGAGGCTGCCGTCGACGATCTTCATCACCGCCTTCTCGAGCGCGACGACCTTCTCGGGGGTGTCGACCGAGGCCGGGTCCTTGACGACCGCGAAGGCCATCGGCATCTGGCCCTTCAGCTGGTCGGCGACGCCGACGACGGCCACTTCGGCGATTGCCGGGTGGGACTGCACGGCTTCCTCGATCTCGCGGGTGCCGAGACGATGGCCGGCGACGTTGATGACGTCGTCGGTACGGCCGAGAATCTTGTAGTAGCCGGCGTCGTCCTTGATGCCCCAGTCGAAGCTGGAATACACCTGCGGCTCCTGGAACAGCGTGAAGTAGGTGGACACGAAGCGCTTGTCGTCGCCCCACACGGTGGACAGGCAGCCCGGCGGCAGCGGCGGCACGACGCCGACGATGCCTTTTTCGTTGGGGCCGCACTCGCTGCCGTCGTCACGGAACAGGCGCACGTCGTAGCCATACACCGGGAAGCCGGGCGAACCGAGCTGCACCTCCTGCTTCTCGACGCCCGGCATCAGCGACAACATCGCCCAGCCGGTTTCGGTCTGCCAGTAGTGGTCGATGACCTGGATGCCCAGCTCGTCCATCATCCACTGGTGGGAGGTTTCGTCCATCGGCTCGCCGGCGCAGTACAGCGCGCGCAGCTTGGACAGATCGTACTTCTTGAGGAAAGCCGGGTCCTGCTTCTTGAGCACGCGGATGGCGGTCGGCGCGCTGAACATCACGGTGACTTCCTGCTCCTGGCAGATCTTCCACCAGATGCCGGCGTCGGGCCGCAGCGGCGTGCCTTCGTACATGATGGTGGCCATGCCGTTGATCAGCGGGCCGTAGATGATGTAGCTGTGCCCCACCACCCAGCCGATGTCGGAGGTGGAGAAGAAGGTTTCGCCCGGGTTGCCGCAGTAGATGTGCTTCATCGACGCGGCCAGCGCCACGGCGTAGCCGCCGGTGTCGCGCTGCACGCCCTTGGGCTTGCCGGTGGTGCCGGACGTATACAGAATATAACTGGGTTCGGACGATTCCATCCAGGTGACTGGTACCTGGGCGTCCATGTTGGCGGCACGCAGCGTGGCGTAATCCACGTCGCGACCGGCGACGATGGCCATTTCCTTGTCGAGGCCGCGATTGACCATCAGCACCTTGGCCGGCTTGTGCTCGGCCAAGCTGATGGCTTCGTCGAGCAGATGCTTGTACGGCACCGGGCGGCCGCCGCGCATGCCGGCGTCGGCCGACACGATCACGGTGGGCTTGGCGTCGTCGATGCGGGTCGCCAGCGAGTGGGAGGCGAAGCCGCCGAACACCACCGAGTGGATCGCGCCGATGCGGGCGCAGGCGAGCATCGCGAAGCAGGCTTCGGCGATCATCGGCATGTAGATCAGGACGCGGTCGCCCTTCTTGACCCCGAGGCTCTGGTAGATCGCGGCCATGCGCATCACTTCGGTGCGCAGTTCGGAGAAGGTATAAATCTTCTCCTCGTCGGTCTCGGTGGAGATGTAGACCAGCGCCTTGCGGTCGGGATGGCTTTCGGCGTGGCGGTCGACGGCGTTGTAGCAGAGGTTGGTTTCCCCGCCCGGGAACCACTTGACGAAGGGCGGGTTGGAGAAATCGTAAATCTGTGCCGGCTGCTTGTTCCAGTGGATCAGTTCGGCCTGCTCGCCCCAGAAGCCATTGCGGTCTTCGATGGAACGCTTGTGAAATTCCTTGTATGAAGCCATGGGTTCCTCCCCCAGTGAATATCGAACATTGCAGTGACGGCGAAGCTGCGTGGCGCGCCCGCCTTAGTCGTTGTTGTGCACTGCCGCTTCCAGACCGGCTTCTGCAACGCGTGCGAGGGTGGCAAGCGGCAGGCCGGAAGGGTGTTCGGATTCTATCAATTCCAGCAAGGGGAGGAGCGTTCGAATGGCATCCGGCAGTTGCCGGCGCAGGTTGGCGTCGGCGCCCGCGCTGCGCAGCTGCTGCAGAATCTGGTCGATGCTGACCGGCTGCCGCACCGCCGGCGCGATCATCTCCGGCGTCACTTCGCCGCGCTCGCCGATCACCCGGTTGCCGCCGGCGCCCTGGCCGGCCGCGACGCGCTGGACCGCGGTGCCGATCAGTTCGCTGACGGTCTGCCGCCGGCCGGGTTCGGCCGCCGCGAGACCGATGGTCAGGCGGATGCGGATGCGCTCCTCGCGGTAGGTCATCACGATGTGATCGATGGCGCCGCGCAGGCGCATCGCGAAGGCCGCGGCGCCGTCGATGTCGGTGCTCGGCGACACCACCGCAAAGCGCGCCGGCGCCAGTTCGGCCACCGTGTCTTCCTTGCGCAGCTTGGTGGCCATGATCTTCGACAGCTTGCGATTGACCAGCTGGGCGACGTGGGCGCCATAGCGGGCGACGAGCGCGTCGAACTGGTCGATCTCGATGACCATCACCGACAGGTCGCCATGGCGGCGCTGGGCCAGCGAGAGTTCCTGCGCGGCGTGGTAGTGCAGGTAGGACTGGGTGGCGAGGCCCGAGGCCGGGTCCACCGGGCTGGCGGTGGCGAGGGCGGCGCGGCTCTCCTCGAGGTCGCGCTGGGTGCGGGCGAGCTGCGTCAGCGCCTCGAGGCGGGCCAGCAGTTCGAGATTGCCGATGCTCTTGGAGATGAAGTCCGTGGCCCCGGCGCTCTTGGCCTTGACCCGGACATCAGGCTCGTCGTCGCCGGAGATGACCACCACCGGCAAGGTGTTGATACGTGACAGGCGCGACCCGCGGATGCGCTCGAGCAGGCCGTAGCCGTCGAGCCGCGGCATGCCGATGTCGGAGATCACCGCCTGGATGGTGGGGTCGACCAGCAGGGTCTGCCAGCCGGCCTCGCCATCCGCCTCCTCACGCACGTCGAAGCGATCCCGCACCTGCCGGATGATGGATGCCCTCACCATCCGGGAATCGTCGATGATCAGAACGCGCGGAAGGGTCTGATCGCTGTCGTCGCTCATGCTGGGCTCGCTGTTGGTTACCTCATTCTTTTACGGCAATCACGGTGCGTCCCTTGACCCGGCCGGCGATGAAATCGTTAAAAACGCCCGGAAGTTCCGAAAACGGAACCTTGCGCGTCATCGATGCCAGGTGGCGCGGCTTCATGTCGCCGGCCAGACGCTGCCAGACGCGGCTGCGAGTCGGCTCGCCGATGTAGCCCGAATCGACCCCGAGCAGGCTGACGCCGCGCAGGATGAACGGGAACACGGTGGTGTTCAGGGTGTAGCTCTGGGCGTTGCCGATGCTCGCCACCGTGCCGGCCTGCTGCATCGTGGACAACACCCAGGCCAGCGTGTCGCCGCCGACGTTATCCACCGCCCCGGCCCACAGCGCGGCGTCGAGCGGGCGGGTCTTGGCCGGATCGATGGTGTCGCGCAGCTTGATCTCGGCGGCGCCGAGGTCTTTGAGGTAGCCCTCTTCCTGCGCCTTGCCGGTCAACGCGACGACGTGATAGCCGAGCCCGGCCAGCATGTCGATGGCGAGACCGCCGACGCCGCCGCTGGCCCCGGTGACGATCACCGGGCCGTTCTCGGGACGCAGGCCGTTGTCCTCCATGCGCACCACGCCGAGCGCCGCGGTGAAGCCCGCGGTGCCCAGCGCCATCGCGTCGAACAGCGTCAGGCCGGCCGGCAGCGGAATCACCCAGGCCGCCGGAATCCGCGCGTATTCGGCGTAGCCGCCGTGGTGCGACACCCCGATGTTGAAGCTCGTGGCGATCACCGGGTCGCCGGCCTTGAAGCGCGGGTCGGCGCTGTCCACCACCGTCCCGGACAGGTCGATGCCGCCCACGCAGGGAAAGCGCCGGATGATCTTGCCGGTGCCGGTCGCGGCCAGCGCGTCCTTGTAATTGACGCTCGAATAGGCGACCCGGATCAGCACCTCGCCGGCGTCGAGCTGATCGACGTTCATCGACTCCATGGCGGCCGAAACCTTGCGGTTCTCATCCTCGCGAAGAACGAAACCCTGGAACGGGGGGATGACGGTGGACATGTATTTCCTCTCCTCATGAACGGGGTGCGCAGCGGCGCCCCATGTTGTTTGTCCGCCGATTATAGCCACCGTTTCACGACAACCCCGTGCCAGGCCTCAATCCGCCCGCCGCCGCGCCGTAAATGAAGTCATCGCCCGCGGAGGTCTGCCATGGCCCTGATCCACCAGCCGTTCGACAGCATCGGTTCCTACATCGCCTTCTTCGGCAACGAGTCGATTCCCGCCCTCAAACACACGGTCCGCGAACTGCAGTCCATGCGCGAGCACGAGGACAGCATCAACGGCCGCACGGTGGCAGCGCTGGTACTCAGCGATCCGATGATGACGCTCAAGGTGCTGATCCACATCGAGGCGACCCGCCGCGCGCGCCAGAACCACGACATCACGACGATCGAACGGGCGATCATGATGCTGGGCATCTCGCCCTTCCTGCGGGAGTTCTCCGAACTGCCGACGATCGAAGACCAGCTCGCCGACCATCCGAAAGCGCTGATCGGCGTGCTCAAGGTGATCGGCCGCGCCCGCCGCGCCGCCCGCTACGCCCGCGACTGGGCGATCCTGCGCCACGACCTCGACGTGGACGAGATCACCGTGGCGGCGCTGCTGTCGGAAGTCACCGACATCCTGTGCTGGAGTTTCGCGCCGGCGCTGACCCAGCAGGTCTACGAGAAACAGCACCTCGACCGCAACCTGCGCTCATCGATGGCGCAGCGCGCGGTCTTCAACTTTTCGGCCCGGGAACTGCAACTCGCGCTGGTGCGCCACTGGCATCTGCCGGAGTTGCTGGTGTCGATGATGGACGACCGGCAGATCAGCAATGCGCGGGTCCGCACCGTCCAGCTGGCCACCAGCCTGGCCCGCCACACGGCCCAGGGCTGGGACAACCCGGCCATCCCCGACGATCTGTCGGCCATCGAAAAGCTGCTGCACATCGGCCGCGACAACCTGCTCAACCGGCTGTCGGTACCCCACGAATGCATCGACTCGCTGCTTCACGCCGGCGGCAACGCCAACGGCGCACTGCCGCCGGGCTGACCCGCCGCTAGCGGCTGGCGGTCCGCGCCTCGAGTTCTTCCCAGCGCAGCATCGCCGCCTCGATCTCCCCCTCCAGCGCCTGCAGGCGCGCGTTGAGCTGCGGCACCTCGTGCGGCGAGTCGCGGTAGATGGCCGGGTCGTTGAGGCGCGTCTGGATGCCGCCCTGCTCGTCTTCGAGCGCGGCGATGCGGTCCGGCAGCGCTTCCAGTTCGCGCTGCTCCTTCCAGCTCAGCTTTGCCGGCCGCGCCGGCGCCGCCGGCGAAGGCGCCTCCTTCTTCGGCGCCGGCGCCTTCGGGGCGACCGCCACCGCCGGCTCGGCGACCTTCCGCACCCGCAGCCAGTCGCCGTAGCCACCGGCGTATTCCTTCCAGCGCCCGTCGCCTTCCGCGGCGATGACCTGGGTCACCACATTGTCGAGGAAGGCCCGGTCGTGGCTCACCAGGAAAACCGTGCCGTCGTACTGGGCGAGCAGGTCTTCGAGCAGATCGAGGGTTTCGATGTCCAGATCGTTGGTCGGCTCGTCGAGCACCAGCACATTGGCCGGGCGGGCGAACAAGCGTGCCAGCAGCAGCCGGTTGCGCTCCCCGCCGGACAGCGATTTGACCGGCGACCGCGCCCGCTGCGGCGAGAACAGAAAATCACCCAGGTAACCGATGATGTGCGTCCGGTGGCCGGCGATCTCGACGTAATCCGACCCCGGGCTGATGACTTCGGTGAGCGGCGCGTCCGGATCGAGCTGCTCGCGCAACTGGTCGAAGTAGGCCACCGTCTGGCGGGTGCCGCGCCGGACGCGCCCCTCGTCGGGTTCGAGGCCGCCGAGGATCAGTTTGAGCAGCGTGGTCTTGCCGGCGCCGTTGGGGCCGATCAGGCCGATGCGGTCGCCGCGCAGGATGCGCGTCGAGAACTCGCGCACGATCGTCCGCTCGCCAAAGCGCTTGGTGACGTTTTCGAGCTCCGCCACCATCTGGCCGCTGCCCTCGCCGCGGTCGAGCGCCAGCTTGACGGTGCCCAGCCGGTCGCGCCGCGCGCTGCGTTCGCCGCGCAGCGCCTCGAGGCGCCGCACGCGCCCCTCGTTGCGCGTCCGCCGCGCCTCGACACCCTTGCGGATCCACACCTCCTCCTGGGCCAGCAGCTTGTCGAAGCGGGCGTTGGCCTTCTCCTCGGCGTCGAGCTGCTCGGCCTTGCGCAGCAGATAATCGGCGAAACGGCCCGGGAAGCTGGACAGCACGCCGCGGTCCAGCTCGACGATGCGCGTCGCCACATGATCGAGAAAAACCCGGTCATGGGTGATCACCACCACCGCGCCGGGAAAATCGCGGATCAGCTCCTCGAGCCACAGGATGCCGTCGATATCCAGATGGTTGGTCGGCTCGTCGAGAAGCAGCATTTCCGGCTCGCCGACCAGCGCCCGGGCCAGCGCCACGCGCTTGATGCCGCCGCCCGACAGGCTGCCGACCACCGCCTCGCCCGACAGCTTGAGCTGCGCCAGCACCTGCTCGACGCGCTGCTCGAGCCGCCACGCCTGGGCCTCCTCGACGCGGTGCTGGAGTTCCTCGAGCCGCCCGAGGGCCGCCGCCGACGCATCGTCGGCCACCGCCAGCATCGCCGCGTGGTAATCCACCAGCAACTGCGCAACGTCGCCCACCCCGTCGGCGACCGTCGCAAAAACACTGCGCTCGAGCGGGAAATCCGCCTCCTGCGGAACATACGCCACCCGCGCCCCCGGCTGACGCCACAAGCGCCCGTCGTCGAGGCTCGCCTGCCCGGCCAGCGCCTTCAGCAGACTCGACTTGCCGCTGCCGTTGCGGCCG